>NZ_OZ026451.1:1225000-1525000 GCF_964019545.1 Rickettsiella endosymbiont of Xylota segnis
TTAAAAAATGGTCGCGTCATTGAACGTACTTTAAAATCTGGGGATACCTTACAGGCTGCTGATGTATTTGATATTGAAGTTCAATATCTTTATAACGATGGACATGTTTGGCATTTTATGGATGGAGAAACTTACGAACAATACGCAGCGGATGCATCGGCAGTGACAGAAGCTAAAATATGGCTAAAGGAACAAGACTCATGCACGCTGACTTTATTTAATGGCTCTCCTTTGTGCATAACGCCGGCTAATTTTGTTATTTTAAAAATAATTGAAACGGATCCGGGTGTGCGCGGCGACACATCTGGCGGAGGTGGAAAACCCGCTACTTTAGAAACAGGCGCTATTGTCCGAGTCCCACTATTTATCCAGATTGGTGAATTAATCAAAGTCGATACGCGCACCGGTGAATATCTTTCCCGAGTAAAAGCCTAAAGGTATACTCGCAGCAATAGGATTTTTGGCAAATACCGTGTAAGAGGGATTGCGAGTTGCGTGGCAACACAAACAAAAAATGCAAAGGGTATAAATAAAAAAAGATGGATGATCGTGGGATCATCCATCTCAGTTGCGCTCCTGCCCCAATCAACTGCTAAAAAAACTTAGCAAGCTTATCCAAAAGCATTAATTTGACTGTTAGCGTTTGTCTTTATGACCTGGCCATTGTGGTTTGTTTGGATTGCCTTGTGGCTCATGTCCAGGGTTATGACCAGGATTGTGCTCAGGTTTTTGTGGGCCATGACCTGCATGACCTGGCCATTGTGGTTTTTGGTGTTTCTGATCGTGAGGAAATTTACCTTTATTCATATGAGCTCCTAATTAAAACATATAATGTCTCTCTCTTTAAGCCTAGCAAAGACCTCGATAAATACCATAATATTACTATTGATTGGTCAAAATATGATCAATTTATGCCTGTAACTTAGTAAAGGATAAAATCTAAAAAAAAACAGCTTACTTAGTGCGATTAAAAAGATATTTAATACTTAATGGGAATAATAAATCCATGATAGAAAAACTCGCAAATAGTTGTCAGCTAAATACTTAACTTATTTAAATCCACTAAACGCCGTGGTGCTACGCGACCATCTTCTAAAATTTCGCCCACACCAATAAATCGGCCACTTTCTTGTAATAGTAAACGCAGCAATCCTTGTTTGGGGAGATTTGGGAGTAATACTGCTTGTCCACGATAAAGATAGTAAGCAGCCGCTTGTGAAATTTTTAAAACCGGCCATTCGTTTAACATACTATCTAAACTCAATAATTTTTGATCACACTCGGCTTGACTTAAGGTTTGTAATTCTTCCAAACTCACCATTTGTTCTGCATGATAATCAGCCACTCTTAAACGACGTAAATCAGATACATAAGCACCACATCTTAACGCTTCACCTATATCTTCTATTAAAGTACGTATATAGGTCCCTTTACTACAATTAATCTCTAAATTAAGTATGCTCTTTGCATTTGACATGGTCTGTGTATCGCACGGATCGCAATCCTTATGTATGTTAGATATATCTGCATGCTTGTTGCGATCCAGTAACCGTAAGCTATGTATGGTAACAGTTCGAGGACTACGCTCTACTACGATACCTTGTCTGGCTAATTTATATAAAGGACGACCTTTATGTTTTAGTGCAGAAAACATGGGTGGAATCTGTGAGATTGTTCCGCGAAAAGCTGATAAAACTGTTTCTAGTTGATCAACCGAATAGTTAGTGACGGGACGTGACTCTATTACTTCTCCCTCAGCATCCCCAGTGTTGGTTTTTATTCCTAAGCAAGCACTTACAATGTACGTTTTATCTGCATTGAGTAAAAACTGAGAAAATTTTGTAGCTTCTCCGAAACATAATGGCAACAAACCCGTAGCTAAAGGGTCTAAGCTTCCTGTATGTCCCACTTTACTTGCCGAAAATAACTGTTTTACTGTTTGTAATGCTTGATTTGATGTCATCTTTTTAGGTTTATCAAGCAATAAAATACCATTAATGGAACGTTTTTTGGAGATTAAGGGGTGCATAACTTATTCTTTTATAAATAATTATTTCTATACTCTTAGTACTTGTTTTATGAATGATTTATTCAGAACGTTTAGCCTTGTCTTTCTCAATGACCTTGTCGATTAAGCTATGAATACGATCACTTTCTTCCATGAAATCATCATAAAAAAAACGCAGGCTAGGCACTTTGTAGAGCTGTAAACGACGTGCTAAAGCATAACGTAAACGAGCAGCTGCCTTTCTTAATAATTTAACCGCTAATTCCTTACTTTGCTGTTTATCATTGGAGTTTTCCACATCTAATTGTGTAAAAAATATATCCGCATAAGAGAGATCACGTGACACTTTTACTGAAGTAATCGTAATAAATTTCAAACGGCTATCCGCTATTTCTTTATTAAGGATATTATTACTTAGTTCTTTCTGTATGAGATCGGCAATACGCGCTGTGCGACTAAATTCTTTTGGCATTAGATAGTTCTAGAAATAGAAATACGTTCATACACTTCGATCATATCGCCTACTCGCACATCGGTAAAATTTTTAATACCAATACCGCATTCCATACCATGACGAACTTCAGCCGCATCATCTTTAAAACGGCGTAAAGAATGCAATTCACCTTCATGAATCACAACATTATCACGCAACAAGCGAATAGGCGCATTACGTCGTACTAATCCTTCTGTCACCATACAACCGGCAATAACACCGAGCTTAGCGGAACGAAACACTTCGCGAACTTCTGCTAAGCCTAAAATATTTTCTTTTATTTCTGGAGCCAACAAGCCGTTCATAATATTTTTAACTTGGTCTATGAGCTCATAAATAACGCTATAATAATTCATTATTAAGCCTTCTTTTTCTACCGTTCTTTTTGCAGTGGCGTCCGCTCTAACATTAAATCCTAAAATCAATGCTCTTGAAGCTAAAGCAAGATTAGCATCGGATTCGGTAATCGCGCCTACGCCCACATACACAAGTTTTATTTTAACTTCAGAAGTAGAAAGTTTATTTAAGGCTTCTTGTAAGGCCTCAGCGGATCCTTGCATATCCGTTTTCAAAATAATATTCAAAGTCTTAACTTGGTTTTCATCCAACTGGCCAAAAATATCATCGGTTTTAATCATTCGTTGTTGTGCTAACTTAGCTTCGCGTAATTTTCCTTCACGGAATAAAGCAATCTCGCGCGCTTTACGTTCATCAGCAACAACCACTGCTTCATCACCGGCCACTGGGGCACTAGATAGACCTAGCACTTCAACGGGCATAGAAGGTCCGGCCGCTTCAACTAATTTACCTTGCTCATCGAGCAATGCTCTGACACGGCCATAAGCAGTGCCTGCTAATAAAAGATCGCCTTTATGTAGTTTTCCTCGCTGTACTAATATAGTGACTACAGGTCCTTTCCCTCTATCTAAACGTGATTCTATAACTATTCCTTGTCCTGGACCTTCTTGTGGCGCTTTCAACTCTAATACTTCTGCTTGCACTAAAAGAGAATCTAATAAGTCATCAATACCAGCACCTGTTTTTGCTGAGACTGGGATAAGCATAGTATCGCCGCCCCACTCTTCAGGATTGAGACCTTGTTTGGCTAATTCATTCTTTATTCTGTCGAGATCAGCTTCAGGTTTATCAATTTTATTCACTGCAACAACAATAGGCACATTCGCCGCTTTAGCATGTTGGATAGCTTCTATTGTTTGTGGCATCACACCATCGTCAGCAGCAACAACCAAAACAACGATATCTGTCACTCGTGTACCGCGCGCCCGCATCGCTGTAAAAGCGGAATGTCCAGGCGTATCCAAAAAAGTAATGACTCCCTTTGGTATTTCTACGTGATAAGCACCAATATGTTGAGTAATACCACCCGCTTCTCCCTGTGTCACTTTGGTCCGTCGAATATAATCTAAAAGAGAAGTTTTTCCATGGTCAACGTGACCCATGATAGTCACCACAGGTGGGCGCGTTAGCAATTCACCCATTTGTTGTTGTGTGGTATTCACTAAACCTTCTTCTAATGCATTAGCGCTAACAGGCTTAGCAATATGACCCATTTCTTCAACCACAAGTATGGCTGTATCTTGATCGATAGCTTGATTAATAGTTGCAATGACGCCCAACTTCATTAATGTTTTAATAACTTCAGCAGCCTTAACAGACATTTTCTGCGCTAAGTCCCCTACCGTAATCGTTTCAGGAATTCCAACCTCATGTATGGCAGCTACGGTTGGTTTTTCAAATTGTTGTTGTAAAAATTGATCGGGTCGTTTGTGCTTACCGATTTTTTTACGGTAACGGAATTGTTCATCGGATTCATCTTCAAGTTGATAAATCGCTTTATGTCGGTATTTCGCCAGCTCTTTTTCTTTTAAATTGCGATTTTTATGCTTTTTCTCACGCTCCAACCTTTCTGCATTAGTGGGTAAAGCAATAATCACTTTTTCGTTAGTTGGTTTAGATTTTTTTTCTGGATTCGTTGCGGGTGCTATGAATTTTTTCTCAGCTACAGGCACTTGCTCTTTTTCCACAGTTTCATTAGGTAATACGGGCTCTTCACTCGCAGGAGTATTACTTTTCGAAATGGGTTCAGCTTGTATGTCAAGTGTGTGCAATTTTTTCTCTGCAGCGATTTTCTCTGCTTGATGCGCTAATTCTGCTGCTTTTTGCGTTTCTTTTGCTTCGTTAGCACGATTAGTCTCTTCATCTATTAAGCCTTCATTACTTTTCACATAAGTTCTTTTTTTGCGAACTTGAACTTTAATAGTCTTGGCTTTACCTGAGGTATCTTTTACTTTAAGTAAACTCGTGCTTTTACGAGTTCGCGTCAAGGTAATCACTTTTTTAGGACTGTTATCCGCAGATGTTTCTTTTCCAAGCTCAATGGAAACCTTATTTACAGTTTTATCTTTAATACTTTCTGTCATACATGCTTCTCCTGCCAATATTTGACAGCTTCGAAAACTTACTTACATTTTCTGAACATACATTATTGCTGCTTCATTTACTTATCTATCGAACTTTATATACTTATTGCACATCCTGTTATTTTACTGGATTTTTTTAAGTAAAAATAATAGTTCTATTTTTTCTCTCCGGCAAACCAAGGAGCACGTGCAACCATAATTAGCTTACCGGCTACTTCACGGTCTAATTCGATAATATCTAACAAATCATCGACTGCCAACTCAGCTAAAGCCTCGCGAGAAGAAACACCTTTTTTAGCTAATGTGATGGCTATCTCTTCGGTAATACCTTCTAAGGAAAGTAAATCTTGATGTGGCTCTAAAAATTTGCCATGCTCAGAGATCGTCGACTTTTGCTTAGCCGCGGCTTGTGTTGCTAACACTTCTTTAGCACGATTCTGTAGCGTTTCTACTAATTCCGAGTCAAAATCTTCAATATCTAATAGTTCTTGCGCTGATACATAAGCAATTTCTTCTAAACTGGTGAAACCCTCTCGCGCTAACATCTCGGCTAGCTCTTCATCTATAGCAAGCTGTTCCATAAAAAGATTTTGTAAACCTTCCGATTCTTTAACCACTTTTTTTGCCGCTTCTTCTACAGTGATAACATTAATGATCCATCCCGTTAGTTCACTGGCTAAACGTACATTTTGACCATTTCGACCAATAGCTTGCGATAATTGTTCCTCTTGTACAGCCACATCCATGACTTTAGTGTCTTCATCCACCACGATAGAAGCGACTTCAGCAGGTGCCATCGCATTGATGGCTAATTGAACAGGATTATCATCCCAAAGCACAATATCAATTCGCTCACCCGCTAATTCACTGGAAACGGCTTGTACTCGCGCCCCACGCATTCCAACGCAAGCACCTATAGGATCAATGCGACCATCATTAGTTTTAACCGCAATTTTTGCGCGCGAACCCGGATCACGCGCTGCACTTTTAATTTCAATCAACTCTTCAGCAATTTCAGGTACTTCTATCTTAAAGAGTTCAATTAACATTTCTGGCCGTGTACGACTCATCAGTAACTGCGGCCCACGCACTTGTGGATTCACGGCATATAAATAGCCGCGCAAACGATCTTCGGATCGTACTTCTTCGCGAGGAATCATTTCTTCACGTGGGACAAAAGCTTCTACGCTTGCGCCTAAATCCACGATCAAACCTTCTCGTGTAATACGTTTGACTATGCCTGACAACAACTCGCCAATACGATTGGTATAAGCCTCTGCTATCTTAGCGCGTTCAGCTTCTCTGACTTTCTGGATAATGACTTGCTTAGCCGTTTGCGCTGCAATACGACCAAACTCAACCGAAGGCATATGCTCTTCTATCACATCGCCAATTTGGCTATTTGGATCCCGCTTTTTAGCTTCACTTAAAGGTATTTGTTTTAAGGGATCAAAAGGAACATACTCATCTTCAAGATTATTATTAGCACCCATTCCATCCGCAACGACTGTCCAGTAACGAAAAGTATCATAGTCGCCCGTGCGGCGATCGATAGCCACGCGGACATCAATATCTTCACCGGCTTTTTTCTTAGTCGCCATCGCTAAAGCGGCTTCTATCGCTTTAAAAATTAACTCTTTATCAACATCTTTTTCGTTAGATACCGTCTCTGCCACTAATAAAATTTCTTTTTTCATAGCCTGCCTCCGGTTATTTATTCATTTCAGGCAATACATTCGCACGCAAAATATTGTCCCACGTTAACACTACTTCTTTCCCATCCTCGTTCAACACTATCCCAACTACTCCAACTGATTGTAAAAGACCTTTAAATTTGCGTTGATTATCGATGGGCGTATGTGTAAAAACACGCACATTATGACCAACATAACGCTGAAAATGCTTCTCTTTAATAAGGGGTCTATCTAAGCCCGGAGAAGAAACTTCTAAGTTATAACGACCTGACAAAGGGTTTTCTACATCCAATAATGCACTAACCTGGCGGCTGACACGCTCACAGTCAGCAAGCGTAATACCCTTTTCACTATCAATAGTGATACGCAATACACTTTGTTGACCTTGTGTCAGATAGATACAAGCCCATAACTCATAACCTAGGGCTTCAACCGTCGGTAAGATCTTTGTTTCTATCGCTGAATTGTTTTTCATCGTCTACAAAGGGCTTGAATTATAAAATTACCCATTTCAACTAGCTGATGCTAAAAAAAGATTTTGGATGCAACGCGCTACGCCGACTTTTCAAGGAGCGGAGTTTACTCAGGTAAATGAGCACCGCAAACAAAGTCGGCAACAAAGCGCTGCGCCAAAAGCTGATATTTAGCGTCAGTCTAGTCAAAATAAAAAGCCCCTTAAATGGGGCCTCTCACACAATAAAATTGGTAGCGGGGGTAGGATTTGAACCTACGGCCTTCGGGTTATGAGCCCGACGAGCTACCAGACTGCTCCACCCCGCGATAGCGGCACAGAGTATACTCCATTTAATGCAGTAATTACAATGGGATAAAATATTCTAATTGTATCTTTATAACTTCCAGATTTAATCGTTGGTTTAGCTGAAAAATAAGCTTTAAATCCCAGGTTAGCACTCTTTTCACGCATTGAAAAATCAACTCCAGCATGTCTACTGCTCAGGAATTTAAGGAAGTTACTTAGCGTTTAAATGTACATACTGACAAATCTTCAGACATTGCTATCTCAGTGGCAAAACAAGAAAGAGGAGGATTATGAGGGTTCACTGGAATCTCTCTCTCTTCTAAAGGTTTTTGTATAGGGTGTAAGGTATAAAATTGCCAACGAAAGCTGATGCAAGAGGTATATAAAACCTTGTTGCCATATAAAGGGGTAGAATTTAACTCTAATAAGCGTAGTAGGTCCGAGAAAAGTTGATATAATTTCATCTTCCAAATAAAAATCGGCGTATTTACCTTCAGAGATTCCCATGATTGTAGTTTTAAAGCTTGTAAATTAATATTAATCAAAGGTCTCAATGTTTGCAGCTTCTTATTGACAGTGTAGGCATTTCCACCGCCTAAGCTAGCTACCACAAATACGATATCCTCATTTTCTAGCGCTAACTTTAGTTCCTCTAACGTATAATTATATTTTATAAAATTTTTATTCTTAGGTAAGGGTATATCGTAAAGGACAGTTAATTCTTTGCGCAATGTAAATGGATCCACTGCATACAGACTCTGAATACTCATTCGTAGATTTTGAGCCGTATTTTCGATACATTCAGACACATAGAGAGTTTGTGCAAAAAAATTAAGGAAAGCTTGTTTACTAGAAAAACCCAAACTTATTGCAGTAAAATGTAAACTGTAATGGTAAATATAATAATGAATAGTCGATAATTTATGATTCTTGGGATTAAAATTTGCCTGGCGCTTCACTTTATCAAAAAAACTATTTCCTAAAAGCAAAAGTAACTTTAGTTTTGTTTTTTTTTCAAAATCATACAAGCTTATTATTTTTTGACCCAACTCCGATTTTGCAATAGCTAACTGTAAATTCCTCTTATGAGAATATCCATATTGTTTTGAAAACTCTTTAATGCCTAACTTATGTAATTCTTTATAAAAATTCTCCCAGGTTAAATCATAAATAGACTTTATATTATATTGGTTGACATCTTTAAGCCATTTTTTGATTACGATTTGTTTGGTATTTTTTGGTGTGAAGAAACTTGATTGTATTGGTAACATTTCTCTATTCATGATTATTATTCCTTTAATTAAAACCTATTATGCTAACTCCCGACTGACGCCACAAGCATCAAGCAAGTTTAAAAAGTCTTTCCCCTGTGCGGTTTTATTTAATTGCCAATATACTTTCAAATAACTTTTTAGCAAATAATTATACTCAGCTAGGGTTAAAATTTTTAATATTGCTTCTGCTTGTTTTAAATCATTAAGATTATGCGTCGACTTTTGGAAAAAAATGGCCGCTAAAATAGTCGCTTTAGTGGCTCCACGAGCTTTATTACTATAATAAAATCCTTGAATACATTCCTCCAAGGCACGATCTTTATCCCACGTTTGCCAATCTTGGAAAAAAAGTGATGCTTGCTGCAGGTATTTTTCAGAACGGGAAACTAATTGACCTTTAGAATTAACCGCCGATAACACAAATAACATTGCTAAAATACTTGCTTCAATATTTGCCCAAGAGCAATTACCGATAATTTGTCCTTGGATAGGTAGATTCGCGATGCTAACTAAACCTAAGTAGCGATGTATTCCCTGAGTTAGAAATTCCCGGGATTGACGTGAATAAATTAATCGTTTACAAAACTCCTTATCCCAAGCATAAGGACGCTGACACTCGTAGATAACAATGCTGCCCTCACGACGGCTATTTTCACCTCGATCACAACGAATCAGCCAATTTTTATATTTAATCAATGCAATGGCATGCCCTTCATAAGCAACGGGTAATAATAATAATTCTTGATCTAACAAGGCATCTATGCTGTGTGTATGGTCTTTAATATTCAGCGTATAACGTTGATATTTTAGTAAGGCCTGCGCGTTAGCAAATGCTGCAATCAATTTTTGTAAATTTTCGAAGTAAGATCGCAAATGGCGTGAAGAAAAATTATTCTGATAGCGCCGCAAAGAGTTAAGGATGACATCGAGTGTAAACTCTAAAAAAAATCCTTCGTAGTTTATCTCAATAAAACGCCCTGCGGCATTAACAAGATCTACCTGTCCTATTAATTCATAACGGTGTCCAAGTAACTTTGCTTGAATAAAGTCTTGAGCGAAACTTAATTTTGCGCCATATCGATAGAGTAATTTTTTTAATTCAATTTGTTGTCGCAATAAAGGGTAAACTAAAACAGCTTGTCCTGCTGTGGTATAAGCATTCGCATCTGCTTTATTGGCCAGTAATAATTCACATAAAGCTAAATTGTGATTATCGACTGCCCAATGTAATGCCGTGCGGCCCGTAGTATCGGCATTATCGATAGCAGCACCGTATTCTAATAATAAGGCAACCACATCATTCTTATTGGCAATCGTTGCTTCTATTAACGGTGAAAACCCATACTCATCGGTTTCTTCTATATCCGCACCCGCTAATATAAATTGCTCTACTCCCTTGAGTGTACCAAACAAAATTTCGTGAGCAAAAGTAGACTTTACCATTATCTAGCAAGCGTTACACTTTTGCTTGCACCCAATCCAAGATTTTTTTGTAAGCGTAATTGGTTTTCTAGACGTTTTTCGGGAAATCGCTCTCTAGCTTCAGAATTATCGCTCGGGATCGCACAAATCTTAGGGTCATCGCCACTAAATTGCTGGCTATGAGCTAATAAAGGATGTATTTGCGGGGATTCACTAAAACCACAGGATCGTGAATTTTTCTTACCGAGTAAATTGTTGGGGTCTTCAGAAAAAGGACAACTACCAAATTTTCTCTGTCCATCTGTGCGTTGCCGACGTTCCTTATTAAAGGCTGCCTGTAAATACGCATTGAGTTGCTCAACACTGAGCGCGATAGTCCCTGCACCACTATCACCGCCATTCTCATCATTACTATCTTCTTGTTTTTTTAACCCGGAATTTTCATAGGCCAATGGCGAAAAAACATTATTAATCACTGCATCTTCTTGGTTCTCAGAAACCAAAAACTCTGCTTTTGCTATCCCCTTATCGCGACTACCTTTACTCATACAAGAGATAATACCCGTTAAATTTTTTATTTCAATTTACTCTTCAAGTATATCCATTAGACTTTACTACAAACTTGAATTTTAAATAGCATTAGATTAAATAGACTAATCGAAGTGCATTTGAATTTCGGAGCTACAATCTTCGCACTTGAATTTTTGTCTTTGCTGCCGTTCAACTCACTTATATTCTACTCCAAATAGAGCTACAATTTAACACATTTCAATGTGTAGCACCCATAACTCATACGTATCCTATCTAAAAAATGAATTAAGATCGACGACATTTAACGAGGATGAGCCAGATATCGCTATCCTAGAACGGAGGTTCTAGCAAATTGCTTAAGCGCTTGAATATGGCAATCTATGGTTAAGCCTTTACGCAGCACAAAATCTCTTTCGGGTTTATAGTTCTTTGATTTAATCTTTTCTAATGCATCAATGATAGTTTCTGGAGTCACTGGCGTTATTACAATTCCATCATTTGCTTCGAGTAACTCAGAAGCACCTACTTCCGACGATACAATAACGGGCGTCCCAGATTCTAATGATTCAATAACAGTAATTCCAAATGCTTCGTAAGCAGAAGGTAAAACCGTTACATCTGCTACACAATAATAATCTCGTATATGCTCAACAAACCCTAACCAACGCATATTATCAGGTAAAACAATTGTCGGTTTTTCACCAAGAATAAGACAAAGAAAATCATCTCTCAAACCTTTAAAGGCATCAACAAGAGGATAGAACCCTTTACGAGCATGATTAGTGGAAACGAACAAAACAATCGTTGCTTTATCAGAGAAACCTAATTTTTTTCGTAATTCATGCTTCTGTAATGTCGTTTTATAATTGAAATAACTGTTACTAACGGGGGGATAGAGCACTTTAATCTTAGTTGCGACACCTGGATAATGCTGAATTATTTCATCTTTTATTCGCTGAGAATGAGCAATAATTAAGGGCGTTCTCTCAAATGCCCTTTTCTCGAAATAAATCTCTAAGTAATTATTCAACAACCGGTAACTTTTTTTAGTTACAAGATAAGCCTTGTGCACGCCTCCACAAATAAGTATATCTTGCCGAGTAGTTTTTACTAAGCTAATTACCAAATTATGATTACAAATTAAATTTTCGTTATCACACCCCAAGTAAAAAGCAAACTTCTTCAATGAACGAGGTAAAAACTTGTAAGGAAACTCAAGAACGGTTAAGGATGGCAATGATTTTAAAATATCTCGATTTATTTTACAAACGCAAAGCGTTAATTCATCACCGGCTTTGGAAAACCCCAAAATAATATCTTTTAAATAGGTCTCCATACCGCCTTTAAAGCGAAAATGTGTATGCTTTATAGCAATTTTCATCTTTTATCCCATAAAATAGTTGAGAAAAAGCAACTCAATAAAATTACATACAAATTTCCAAAAGCAGTGCTGGTAATAGTAATATCAGTGAATCCATTAAATGCCAGTGCCAGCAATGTGGCCTTAGCAAACCATTGTGCTTCCGGATCTCGCCATAATTTTTTAACTTCAATCCAAGCACTCAATAAAATTAATAGATAAGTAGCTAAGCCAATAATTCCCAACTGTACTGCTACTAGTAAATAAGAATTGTGTGGATCATTTAATAAGCTCTTAGTGATTACTACCTTACCTCCCGTTTTTTTATAAGCTTGTGGAAAGCCACCTGCACCAACACCTAGCAGAGGATGTGCCTTGATAATTGTGAATGAATTTAATGCAAATTGTATCCTAAGCCCTATACTCGTATCTTGTGAAGCAGGCTTAGTGCTGAAATTAGCAACAAGATCTTTTACACGATATTGAAACGTAGGGAAAATTTGATAACTCAAAAAAAGCACCAGTAACGAAATAACCAATGACCAAATATAATTTTTTTTTGTTGTTGTATATCGAAACAGCAAAAAACCCAATAAAATGACAGCAATAAAACAACCTGTACGTTCTGAATTAACTGCAAATAAAGATAAAAAAATAAAAATGGCTATCAGTAAAAAATAAAATTTACGTTTTTCTTTTAAAAAGAAGTCCAGCGAAAAATAAAAAGCAAAAGCCAATATAACAGAAGCAGGAATCGGATTAACAAAATAACCTACGGGTTGTTGACCAAACAAAATAGACGAATATCGAAACAATGAAACAGATAAAATATTCCAATGTGCCAACAAAAATAATAGGGCAGCCACGATTGCTGAGCTAATTAAACAATAAATAATCCCTCTATGTACCTTTAATGAGGTAAATAAAGGCAATAGAAAAGGAATATAGAGTAATTTTGTATAATGAAATAAAGCCGTCAAACCATGCTTCAAACTCGCTATGCTGTAGCTTAAACTAATGACCATTAAAACAATTAAAGCCATACTCCATTGAATAAATTTTAAACGTCTAACTGCATAGCATGCATCACCCCAATTTCCTGCTAATAAACTAAATATAACCGCTAATATAAGAGAATTGCGACTAAGCAAAGGGGATAAAGCAAGAAAAAAGGTTCCTAATCCTAGAAAAAAAACAGCCACTTGCTCTGGGTAACTAAAAATTTTTTTAAATTCCGATAGCTTTCTCGTCATTTCTATAAGAACCTTTATTAAATGGGATTTTAAGCATTTTTTTGAATGCTAACGGAGATAAATGCGCAACCTAAAATCTAGCTTATAAATAATCTTGGATCATTATTTCAGCAATTTGTATTGCATTTAAGGCAGCGCCCTTACGAATATTATCCGCTACTATCCACATGTCCAAACCCAAAGGATAAGAAATATCCTCTCGAAGTCGTCCTACCATGACTTTATCACTATCAAGGTGTGAAATAGGCGTCGGATAACCATTATTGGCCAGCTTATCGATAAGCCACACACCCGGAGCTTTTTTTAATAGCTGTTTGGCCTGATTTGCACTGATTTTCTTTTTAGTTTCTATATGGACTGCTTCAGAGTGTCCATGAAACACGGGTACTCGCACGGCAGTAGGATTTACTTGAATTTCTTGATCGGCAAAAATCTTTTGTGTTTCCCAGACCATTTTCATTTCTTCACGGGTATATCCATTTTTCTCAAACTCATCAATATGTGGAATAACATTAAACGCAATTTGCTGCGTAAAAGCTTTCGGTTGCTTAATAGGTAACCCATTTAATAATTGGCCTGCTTGCTGAATCAACTCATGAAAAGCAGCTTTCCCCGCTCCAGAAACCGACTGAAAAGTAACAACATTAATACGTGTTATACCCACAGCATCATAAATAGGCTTCAATGCAACTAACATTTGTATCGTAGAGCAATTTGGATTAGCAATAATGCAACGTTTTTTATATCCGGCTAAGGCCTGCGGATTAACTTCTGGGATAACTAAAGGAACATCGTCGTCATAACGAAATTGAGGAGTATTATCAATAACTAAACAACCTTTCTGCGTAGCCTTAGGAACATACTCAGCGGAAACTGCTGAACCTGCGGTAAATATTGCAATGTCCGCTTGCTTAAAATCAAATCCATCTAAATCAGATACAATTAAGGCCTGTTTATTAAATTCCATCGTCTCGCCAGAAGAACGTTCACTGGCGAGTAAATAAAGATGCTGTATAGGAAATTTTCGTTGCTGTAAAATAGTTAATACCGATTGACCAACAAAACCAGTAGCACCAACTATGGCTAAATTAAATTTCTTGTGCATAATAAATTAACTGCTCTTGGGTTAATAAAAATATTTCCGCTTCACCCTTTTCAAACTCTAACCAAAAAAAAGGAATTTGTGGATAACGCTTGATTAAGGCTTTTTTACTATTACCTACTTCTATAATCAAAATACCCTTTTCTTTCAAATATTTCTTGGATTGTCTAAGAATTTGAATAATAAAATCTAAACCATTCTCTCCTGCTGCCAGGGCAGCAGCAGGTTCATGCCGGTATTCCATCGGCATACTCGCAAAGTCTTCAGCATTAACATACGGTGGATTACTAATGATAATATCGTAAAGTCGGTGATTTAGGTTTTGGAAAAGATCGGAGTGTATTAAATTAATTTGGCCTTGCAGTTTATGCGCAGCTATATTTATCGCTGCCACTGCTAATGCATCTTTAGAATTATCCACCGCATCAACATGTGCTTCAGGTAAGGCGTACGCACAAGCAATTGCGATACATCCACTACCTGTTCCGATATCAAGCACTGTATTAATTCTGTTGGTATCTTCAATCCAAGGACTAAAATCATGCTGAATTAATTCAGCTATCGGTGAACGCGGGATTAACACACGTGCATCAACATAAAAAGATAAATCCGCAAAATTTGCTTCATGCACCAAATAAGCGGTAGGAATGCGCTCTTCCACACGTTGGCGAATATTTTCTATAAGTAAACGTCGCTCAGCTAAGCTTAAGCTAGCCGCTAAAAAGCACGGATTTAAATGAGGTCCCAGTTTTAGTGTAGATAACACTAAATAAAGTATTTCATCCCAGGCATTATCAGTACCATGACCATAATAAAGATTAGCTTTATTAAACTGAGTCATGCCCCAGCGTAATATATCTTGTAAATGTCTAAATTCTATTAATGCTGCTTTAAGCTCTTCATTGGATATACAATAAGATAATTTAGCCACGGTTTTTTAAAAATTGAGTAAAATATTCCTCATTTAAACATAGGCCTAATATAGAAACAATCAGCAGATTACAACAGCTCCATTTATAAAATGATTGCTCGCTTAGATTAAGCCGATTGAGTAAACTGCTAAAATTGGGGCAACTCAGAGGACCATTGAAAATGGTAAAAAAATCATCCGATCTGCCAATCATCGATAAAAATATAGATAAAGTATTCACTAAAGATTCGAACAAAATTTTAAAAGAATTACTTGATCTGTTTATAAAAGAAACCCCTAAAATACGAGCTGAAATCAATCTAGCTTTTCAAAAAAAACAACAACAAAAACTTAGTGAACTGTTACATAAGTTATTGGGTTCATGTGTTTATTGTGGATGGATACGGCTCAAATTCAGCATCATTACGCTGGAAAATGCCATAGCTCAACATAATTATTCAAATAAACTTTTAAACCAATTTAACACTGAGTTAGAGGCAACCTTGGATAAGGCAAAAGAAATAACACACTCCTGAGCCAGCAGTTGCACCAGTCTTTTTTATAATAAGAAAAATTGGAAAAGCTTCATAGCGATAAAAAATACAACGAATGCAAACGTGGTATTTTAGTATGATTAGAATAGATATATCGATGAAGAAGGCTATTGGTTAAGTGTGTAATGGCATGCTCTCAAAGACAAGTATGCCATTATTTAAAAATAATAAAAATTAAGTAGATGTAGTCTCTGTACGTTCAACCAGTTCAACCATGGCCATGGGCGCACAATCACCGGCTCGATAGCCGCATTTCAAAATACGTAAATAACCGCCTGGTCTTTTTTTAAAGCGCGGACCCACGGTATTAAAAAGTGTAGCCACTGCTTCTTTATTACGTAAACGATCAAAAGCCAAACGTCGTTGCGCAACACCATCACTCTTTGCTAAAGTAATAAGTGGTTCAGCAACTCGACGTAGTTCCTTAGCTTTAGCTAAGGTGGTACATATGATTTCCTTGGTTAACAAGGAGGCAACCATATTTCGAAACATCGCGGTTCTGTGACTGGATGTTCGGCCTAATCGACGGCCGGAATTAAGATGACGCATAGCACTTAGCCCTTTAAATTAATCTTTATTAATATCTTCAGTTTTTTCTAATTTTTCCGCTTCTTCTGCACCTTCTAAAGATTTTTTTAGAGAGGTCAGCTGCTGCATAGGAACGTCCATCCCTAACATCAATCCACGTTTCTGTAACGCAGTTTTGATTTCACATAAAGATACTTTACCTAAATTCGGTGTTGATAAAAGTTCTGACTCAGCTTTGGTAACCAAATCAGCAATACGATAAATATGTTCAGCTTTCAAACAATTAGCCGCACGCACCGTTAACTCTAGCTCATCAACAGGAAGTAATAGCATAGGGTTAATATCAACCATATCTTCAACGACTTCATCTTCTGTTTCATGTTGTAACTCAACAAAAGTATGCAATTGTTCTTGTATAATCGTAGCCGCACGACGTATCGCTTCTTCCGGCTCGATGGTACCGTTAGTTTCTAAATCAATAACCAACTTATCTAAGTCAGTACGTTGCTCGACACGAGCATTTTCGACGGAATAGGTTGCACGTAAAATAGGGTTAAAGCGTGCATCTAATTGTAATGCTCCTACTTCACTCACAAATTGATCATCTGCCTTACGTAACGAAGCGGGTTGATAACCACGTCCTCTAACTACTTTAAAGGTCATTTTAAATTCTTTTGGCTTAGTTAAATGCGCAATAACAAAATCAGGATTTTTAACTTCAACGTCATGCGGTAAAGTAATATCTCCTGCACGAACAGGCCCAACAGTGTTTTTAGCTAACTCAAGTGTAACCTCTTCTTTGCCATGCATCTGGAATGCTATGCCTTTTAAGTTTAGTAAAATATCGATAATATCTTCTTGTACACCATCTAGACTACTATATTCGTGAAGCACACCTTCGATTTTTGCTTCCACAACGGCGCAACCTGGCATCGACGATAGCAATATACGACGTAGGGCATTTCCTAAGGTATGACCAAAACCAGCTTCAAAAGGTTGCAAAGTAATTAACGCTCTATTTGGCGCAATACTTTGAACTTCGATAGTTTGTGGGGTTAAAAACTTCTTAACATTCGTCGACATGGGCTACCTTCTTACTTAGAGTAATACTCAACGACTAGATTCTCATTAAATTCTAAGGGCAATTCGCTACGCTCAGGAATTAACTTAACAATTCCCTGTAATTTAGTGGAATCCACATCTATCCAACCAGGCTGAGGCTTTTGTTTCGCGAGTTCCAGCGCAGCTTGAATACGAGTTTGGGCCTTACTTTTTTCCTTAATCTCAACAACATCGCCTGCCTTAACTTGATAGGAAGGAATATTAACAATATTTCCATTTACTTTGACGGAACGATGCGAGACTAACTGCCTTGCTTCAGCGCGCGTCGCAGAAAATCCCATACGAAATATAACATTATCTAAGCGGCATTCTAACAATTTAATTAGGTTTTCACCGGTAATGCCTTTTCGCTTTGCAGCCTTAGCATAATAAATGCGAAATTGCCTTTCTAATACACCATAAGTGCGTCGAATTAATTGCTTTTGGCGAAACAATACACCAAATTCAGATAATCTACCGCGTTTAACGCCATGCATACCTGGAGGCGTAGCTAACTTACATTTGCTATCAAGTGCACGTATACCACTTTTTAACTGTAAATCAGTCCCAAGTCTGCGTGCCAATTTACAAGTAGGACCTCGGTATCTAGCCATTAAATTATTTACTCCTAATTATTAATATATACTCTGAGTATGTTCTAAACTCGACGCCGCTTAGGGGCCCGACAACCATTAAAAGGAATACCCGTTACATTTAGTATTTGTGTCACTTCTATATCTTTATTCTTCAATGCCATAATAGCTTGTTCCGATCCTTGACCAGGTCCTTTTATTCTAACTTCAACTCGTCCCAAGTTATGTTTGTACTTAGCTCTATATTTATCGTAGGCTTTTTCTATCGCCTTTTCGAAAGCAACTCGAGCAGCAAAGGGTGTACCTTTTTTAGTACCTTTAAAATCACAAGCTCCAGCAGAAAATATACCTAAGGTATCACCACCCTTGCGGATACAAATAATCGTATTATTATACGATGTGCTCAGATGAACGATTGCATCGGGGATAACCTCTTTGCGTTTACGGTGAGCTCCTGCTAAAGCCTTATCGGCCATCGTTAAGGGCTGAGAAGCATGTGAATTGTAATCTGCCATATTAGTGAATACCTACGCTTGTACATTTTATTGGAAACATGACCATTATATTAATCTTTACGAATCATTTTACGAGGACCCTTACGCGTACGTGCATTAGTGCGGGTACGTTGGCCACGGACTGGTAAACCACGGCGATGACGTATCCCTCTATAACAACCAAGATCCATCAAACGCTTGATACTGATGGAAACTTCTCGTCGCAAGTCACCTTCTACTTTATAAGTAAGAATCTTCTGCCGTATAGCATCTAACTGGGCATCTAAAAGATCCTTAACTTTAGTCTCAGGCAAAATATCCAAGTCTTGGCATATTTCGCTAGCCCGTGAACGTCCAACCCCATAGATAGCAGTTAAACCGATAACGACATGTTTATTTATTGGTATATTGACACCGGCTATTCTAGCCATTTTTCACTCCAAACCCTTAAATTTAAGATATTTCAGAAGGCGCAGTAGGGTATCTCACTCCTGACTAAAAATCAATAACACTCTCGTAAAAATACATCAATTGCTAGTAATCTTAGCAAGCTGTGGGTCGCAATTTAACTGAATTTTAAAGAAAATACAGTCGTGTTTCCCATTCAACCAAAAATCTAGTAATTCTATCCTTGACGTTGCTTATGACGAGCTTCCGCTGAACAAATGACTCTTAATTTACCTTTTCTCTTAATAACCTTGCAGTTTCGGCAAATTTTTTTAATCGACGCTCTAACTTTCATAATAACCTCTAAAGATGATGCTCGTAATTTTCTGAGCCAATTATTAGGCAGTGCCTGGCCCACCAGACAAACCCTTCAAATTGGCTTTTTTAAGTAAAGATTCATATTGATGCGACATCAATAAAGACTGAACCTGGACCATAAAGTCCATAATAACCACTACAATAATTAATAGGGATGTACCCCCAAAATAAAAAGGCACATGCCAAGTAAATATCATAAATTCAGGTAATAAGGCAACCAAAACCAAATAAATACAGCCTATCAAAGTAAGGCGAGTCATGGTTGTGTCAATGTATCGCGCACTTTGTTCGCCAGGCCTAATACCAGGGATAAATGCCCCAGATTTTTTCAAATTATCAGCAGTTTCCCTAGGGTTAAAAACCAATGCGGTATAAAAAAAAGAAAAAAATATGATTGCCGCAGCAAATAACAAAATATAAAGCGGTTGACCGGGCGATAACCAGAAACTAAGCTTTCCCAACCAACTCAAGCCTTTAACGTTAGCAAACCAATTTGCAAAAGTTCCCGGTAACAACATGATACTAGAAGCAAAAATAGGGGGAATGACTCCAGCCATATTAATCTTTAAAGGCAAATGACTGGTCTGTGCACTATAAATCTTCCGGCCTTGTTGGCGTTGCGGATAATTAACCGTAATTCGACGTTGTCCGCGCTCCATGAATACGACAAAAGCAGTTACCAACACAATAACCACCAAAATACAAAGTAAAGTTAGAAACTGAACCTGGCCCTGTCTAAATTGCTCTAAGGATTTAGCCATAGCCACTGGCAGTCCTGATACTATCCCTGAAAATATTATGAGCGAAATACCATTGCCAATACCATGCTCGGTAATCTGCTCACCTAACCACATCAAAAACATCGTACCGGTAACCAAAGTGACGGTAGCTACAAAATAAAAGAAAAAACCAGGATTCAGGACAACTTGATTACCAACTAACCATTTTGCCATACCCACGGCTTGAATTAACGCCAGCAGTGCAGTTCCGTAACGCGTGTATTGATTCAGTTTACGCCGCCCGGCTTCACCCTCTTTTTTAAGTTCTTCCAAAGCCGGCGTTACTGCCGTTAAAAGCTGAACAATGATAGAAACTGAAATATACGGTAATAAACCTAAAGCAAAAACAGTGAATCGAGAAAGAGCACCCCCAGAAAACATGTTAAATAGACCTAATATACTATTGCTCTGGTGGCTAAATAAATCGGCTAAGCGGTGTGGATCTAAACCAGGGACAGGAATATGGGCACCGATGCGATAAATAATTAATGCCAGCAAAACAAATAGCAAACGCCTTTTCAGTTCACTAAATCCGCTATTAGGCGTTCGTCCCTTCGCCGAAGCAGCAGTCGTCGCTAGACGGCTAAGTTTTTCCATCTATTTAAGCCTCAACACTGCCACCGGCTGCTTTAATTAAAGCCTCTGCTCCCCTACTTAACTTTATACCTTTTACTGTTACTGACCTTTCAAGTTTACCTGTTGCTATGAATTTAACCTCTTTTGTCAAAGCAGGTACCAAACGGCAATTTTTAAGTACTTGTATGTCAACAACATCAGCCTTAATTGTATTTAAGGCATCAATTCGTAGCACTTGTAGTGACAATGATTTAAAAGATGTAAATCCGAATTTAGGTAAACGACGCTGTAAAGGGGTTTGTCCACCTTCAAAACCTAGTTTATGAAAGCCACCAGCTCGCGCACGTTGTCCTTTATGACCTCGTCCGCAGGTTTTTCCTAAACCAGAACCTATTCCTCTGCCTACACGCTTTGCAGTGGGCTTTGAGCCCGGAGCAGGCTTCAATGTATTAAGATACATAATTAGATTTCCTCTACTTTGAGTAAATAAGCAACTTGATCGATCATTCCACGCATAGGCAAATTATCTTTCACCTCAACGATCTG
Organism: Rickettsiella endosymbiont of Xylota segnis; assembly: GCF_964019545.1. Lineage (NCBI taxonomy): Bacteria > Pseudomonadati > Pseudomonadota > Gammaproteobacteria > Legionellales > Coxiellaceae > Rickettsiella > Rickettsiella endosymbiont of Xylota segnis. The sequence continues at coordinate 1,246,185 of NZ_OZ026451.1, forward strand.
ATTTAACCGCTTTAAACCCAATGAAAGAACTGTCGCAGTATGATGAGGTAAACGACCCGAGATACTACGTATAAGAGTCAAGCGCAATTTTTTTTCTGACATATCTACTTACCTAAATTATTCGTAAATTTCTTTAATCGATTTTCCACGTTTATCCGCAATCATTTCAGGTGTAGACATACTTGACAATGCTTTTAAAGTGGCACGCACGACATTAATTCGATTTGAAGATCCAATGATCTTCGCTATGACATTTTTAATGCCTAACACTTCAAAAATTGCGCGCATCGGTCCGCCCGCAATAATACCTGTTCCTTCAACTGCAGGAAGTATTATTACCTTAGTTGCTCCGTGACGACCTATCAACGGATGATATAAGGTATGATTATTCAATTCGATATAAAGCATATCGCGTCGGGCTTTTTCCAAGGCTTTTTGCATGGCAACAGAAACTTCTCGCGCCGGACGTTTGCTAAAACCAATACGCCCTTTGCCATCGCCAACGACAACCCCCGCAGCAAAGCTAAAAATACGTCCACCTTTGACGACCTTAGCATGACGATTAACTGCAATTAATTTTTCTTGCAAGCCATCACTTTTTGTTGATTGATCAAAACTCATCGATGAATAACCTTTTAATTAAAAGGGCAATCCGGCTTCCCGGGCTGCCTCTGCCAATGCCTTGATACAACCATGATACTTAAAACCTGAACGATCAAAAGCCACTTGATTTATTCCAACCGCTAATGCTCGCTTTGCTATAAAATCACCAACTATCGTCGCTGACTTAATATTATTTCCAGTAGTACCTAAGGTCTTGATTTCTTTATCGAGTGTAGACGCACTTACTAATACTTTATCGCCCCGATCGGCTGATACAATAATTTGTGCATAAATATGCTTAGACGTACGTGCCACACATAAGCGTGCAACACCTAGTTGACGTATTTTAGCACGCGTCTTAGTTGCCCTACGTTTCCGTTTTAACTTCTTGTCTAACATGCCTACCTCTAATCGCTATTTTTTCTTAGTTTCTTTTAATTTAATGCGTTCATTTGCATAACGAACACCTTTACCTTTATAAGCTTCCGGTGGACGATACTGACGTATCTCCGCTGCAACCTGTCCAACTAATTGCTTACTAAAACCGTGTATGACTATTTCTGTTGGGGTTGGTGTGGTAATAGTAATTCCATCGGGTATTTCATAATCTCTAGGATGTGAAAAACCTAAGGTTAGGTTAATTTTTTTACCTTGCACATTCGCTCTATAACCCACACCTACTAATTGTAGAACTTTCTTAAATCCCGTTACTACGCCCTCAACCGCATTAGCTATATTGGCACGTGTAGTCCCAGCTAAAGCATCAGCTATTGTACTTTCATCTACAGGACTCACTTGTAAAGATTTATCTTTAATTTCAATATTAACTTGTTTAGGCAGCTTCAAATTCAAAACCGATTTACTGCTTTTAACAACTAGTGTTTCACCATCCAGCGTAACTTGCACATCGCCGAAATTTATTGGATTTTTTGCAACTCTTGACATATCAACCTTTCTTAACGTTTATTCAACGATAGCAATAACTTCGCCGCCTTGACCCAAAGCTCGAGCCGCTCTATCAGTCATTAATCCCTTAGGAGTAGATATTATGGCTATTCCTAAGCCAGCGACTACTTTAGGTAGCTCAGTCGCTGAACGATAAATGCGTAATCCAGGACGACTCACACGTTTTAATGCTGCAATAACGGGTTTGTCTAAATAATATTTTAAAAATATTGTCAGCCAGGACCTACATCCTTTTTCTTCACATTGAAAATCAGAGATATATCCTTCATATTTTAACAACTTAGCAATAGCTAATTTAATTTTTGACGAAGGCATCGATACCGTTGGCTTTTTAATCGCTTGGGCATTTTTTATTTGGCAGAGCATATCTGCGATAGGATCTTGCATATATTTTTTACCTTACCAGCTTGATTTAACTAATCCTGGGAGCTCACCTTTCATAGCATAAAGCCGCAGCATATTTCGAGACAGTCCAAAGTGCCGATAAACTCCACGTGGTCGTCCTGTTAAACGACAACGGTTACGTAATCGCACTGGAGAAGAATCACGTGGCAATAATTGAATTTTTTGTTGTGCCAACCACTTATCTTCATCAGATGCATTTATGCTGTAAATAATTTCTTTCAATTCAGCACGTTTTACCGCATATTTTTTAACAATAAGTTCGCGCTTTTTCTGGCGCATAATTACACTTTTCTTTGCCATAAATATTAATTCTCTTTAAACGGAAACTCAAATGCAACTAATAAAGCTCGTCCTTCCTTATCAGTTTTAGCGGTCGTAGTAATCGTAATATCCATACCACGTAAAGCATCAATTGTATCGTATTTAATTTCAGGAAAAACAATTTGCTCACGAATTCCTAAACTATAATTCCCACGACCATCAAAAGATCGAGGGCTAAATCCACGAAAATCTCGAATTCGTGGTATCGCTACACTAATTAAACGATCTAAAAACTCGTACATACGATTTTTTCGTAATGTTACTTTACAGCCAATAGGCCATTCTTCTCTGATTTTAAAGCCCGCATTAGATTTCTTTGCCTTAGTAACTATTGGTTTTTGTGCAGCAATTAATGTCATATCTGACACGGCTGCATCAATTACCTTTTTATTTGCTGCGGCTTCACCAACACCCATGTTGAGTGTGATTTTAGTAATACGTGGAACTTCCATGACGCTATCATATGCAAATTCTTGCTTAAGCTGCGCCATAACTGTATTTAAATAATATTCTTTTAACCTTGCCATCAAATCTCACCTAATTATTAGATATCAACCAGCTCACCGTTGGATTTAAAGATACGTACCATCTTTCCATCCTCCAGTTTTTTTATCCCGACCTTATCACCTTTTTTCGAAACTGGATTATACAAAGCCAGATTCGTTAAATTAATTAAGGCTTCTTGCGATACAATTCCCCCAGCAACATTTTTTTGCGGGTTAGGTTTCACATGTTTTTTTACTAAGTTAATACCTTCTACGCGCGCACGGTTCTTAGTAGTGCAAACACTCAATATTTTACCTTGTTTACCCTTGTCTTTACCGGTTATGGCGATGACTGTATCGCCCTTTCTAATTTTACGCATATTGTGCTCTACCTTATAATACTTCAGAGGCCAAAGAGATAATCTTCATAAAGCGTTCGGTACGTAATTCTCTAGGAACAGGACCAAAAACCCGCGTGCCTAATGGTTGTAATTGTGCTGTCAATAAAATAACAGCATTGCTATCAAAACGTATCACACTCCCATCACCTCTACGTACTCTTTTTTTAGTACGCACAACGACAGCATGCCAAACTTCGCCTTTTTTCACCTTACCACGAGGTACAGCATCTTTAACGCTGACTCTAATAACATCTCCAACTCCCGCGTAACGTCGCTTTGACCCACCGAGCACCTTAATACACATCACACTGCGAGCGCCGCTATTATCTGCCACAGCCAGTTTAGTTTGCATTTGTATCATAAAAAACTTCCCCTATCCCGTCGTTTCTTCAGGAACGGGTTGCTGATTTATCGACTTTACTACCACTTGCACAAGCGACCAGGCCTTTCGTTTAGAAATCGGGCGTCCCTCCTGGATAATAACGATATCACCTTCTTGACATTGATTTTCAGCGTCATGAGCAAGAATTTTACTGCTACGTTTTAAATACTTTCCGTACTTAGGATGCTTCACTTTACGTTCTATCGAAACGTTAATGGTTTTATCCATCTTATTACTGATAACTCGACCTGTTAAGGTTCGATTGACTTTAATAGCTTGGCTCATACTTTTTTCTGGCCTATGTTTTCGTGTAAAATAGTTAATATTGTTGCTAACAACCGCCGAACTGCTTTTAATCTATGTGTTGCAGTCAATTGATGTGTCGCATGCTGTGCTTCTAATTTAAACTTTTCCTGTCCTAACTTAAAACTTTCTTCCTTAAGTGATTCAATGGATAAATTTCTTAACTCAATCTTTTCTTTTTTATTCATTAAAGCACCGTCCGCGTAACAAAATTAGTTGTCATAGGCAATTTCGCTGCTGCCAATTTTAAAGCCACTCTAGCCATATCAGCAGATATACCTTCCATTTCAAATAAAACGCGACCGGGTTGAATAACGGCTACCCAATATTCAACGCTGCCCTTCCCTTTACCCTGACGCACTTCTAAAGGTTTTTTGGTAATCGGCTTATCAGGAAATATCCTAATCCAAACCTTCCCACCTCTTTTAATGTGTCGCGTTAAGGCGCGGCGCGCTGCTTCAATTTGTCTCGAAGTAATAAAGCCTGCAGCCGTTGCTTTCAAGCCAAATTGTCCAAAACTAACTTCTGTGCCTCGTGTAGCAATTCCGCGATTACGCCCTTTAAACTGCTTACGATATTTTGTTCGTTTGGGTTGCAACATAATCTTTTCCCAACTATCTATTCTTCAATATTATTTTAACGCGTCGCTTCATCTACAATTTCTTTATTCACAGCATGTTTCGTGCTAGCAGGTTGACGTCTGCGACTATAATGCTTTTGATTTCGATCATCAAGAAATTGTGTTTTAGCTTCAGTAGTTTCAATATTCGAAATTTTTGAACGATCAAAAACTTCACCCTTATAAATCCAAACCTTTACACCTAATTTGCCATAGGTTGTTTGCGCTTCTGCTAAACTGTAATCGATGTCCGCACGAAAAGTGTGTAACGGTACGCTTCCTTCTTGATAGCGTTCGCTACGCGCAATTTCTGCACCACCTAAACGTCCCGAAACATTAATCTTAATTCCAAGTGCGCCTAATCGTAAGGCCGTTTGCACTGCACGTTTCATAGCACGACGAAACATAACACGTCTTTCTAATTGTTGTGCAATATTTTCTGCAACTAATTTTGCATCTAATTCCGGCTTCTTCACTTCCACTACGGAAAGTCGAACGGGCACCAGCATAATTTTTTCTAATTGCTCTCTTAAACGATCGATGTATTCACCCTTTTTTCCGATTACTATGCCTGGCTTAGCAACGGAGATCGTTATTTTTGATTTTCTGGCTGCGCGTTCTATTTGTATTGAAGAAACCCCAGCTTGTAAAAGCGCCTTTTCAATAAGTTTACGAGCACATAAATCACTGTAAAGATTATCCGCATAATCACGGGACTTTTTTGCATACCATCTAGCTGTCGATGTTCGGGTAATACCTAAACGTATTCCAACAGGATTAACCTTATGGCCCATAATTAGTTTTTCTCCCCATTTTCATCTGACACTTTTACTGTAATGTGACACGTTGGTTTCAGTATGCGGTTGCTTCGGCCTTTAGCTCGGGCATGCATACGCTTTAAAGTTGGACCTTGATCTACAAAAATTGTCGATACCTTCAGCATATCGATATCAGCTCCAGCATTATGTTCTGCATTCGCTACAGCAGATTCTAAAACTTTTTTTATCGCCTTAGCATTTTTTTTGACACTCATTGTCAAGATTTGCATTGCCTTTTCCACGGTTTGACCGCGTACTTGATTCGCCACTAACCGACATTTTTGCGGTGACAATCGTGCGTATTTTAAATGTGCTGCAACTTCCACTTTCTATTCCCCATTAACTATTTTTTTTCATCTGCGCCTTTGGCTTTCTTATCAGCTGCTCTATGGCTACGAAAAGTTCGTGTAATAGAAAACTCTCCTAATTTGTGACCTATCATATTTTCGGTAATATAAATAGGAACAAAGTCACGACCATTATGAACCGCTATAGTCAAACCTATCATTTCAGGCAAAATCATAGAGCTACGTGACCATGTTTTAATAGGTCGCTTAACACTTGCGGCTTGGGCTGCCTGTACTTTTTTCGTTAAATGTCCCTGTATATATGGACCTTTTTTTACTGAGCGTGGCACTAGATCACCTCGTCAAATTAAATTATTTCTTCTTACGTCGTTGCACAATCATTTTTGCATCGCGTTTATTGCGGCGCGTTTTATAACCTTTGGTTGGAAGACCCGTAGGACTCACTGGATGTCGACCACCTGAAGTTTTACCTTCACCACCACCATGCGGGTGATCAACCGGATTCATCGCCACACCTCTAACGGTAGGACGAATTCCACGCCAACGGGATGCTCCTGCCTTCCCTAACGAACGCAGATTATGATCATTATTACTGACAACACCTATGCTCGCTTTACATTCGACAGGTACTTTTCGTAGCTCTCCCGATCGCAGCCGTATAGTAGCATAATCTCCCTCACGTGCAATGAGCTGTACATACGCACCAGCACTACGTGCCAATTGAGCTCCTTTACCAGGTTTCAGTTCAATAGCGTGCAATACAGTCCCAACAGGGATATTGCGCAAAGGCAATGAGTTTCCGGGCCGAATCAAAGCCTCCGGCCCAGCATTGACTTGCATACCAACTTTGAGATCGTTCGGAGCCAAAATATAACGACGCTCACCATCTGGATATAGAATCAAGGCAATGTGCGCAGTACGATTTGGATCGTATTCTATCCTTTCAGCACGTCCGCTGATTCCTTCTTTATCACGTTTAAAGTCTATTAAGCGATACTGCTGCTTATGACCCCCGCCTTGATGACGTGTAGTAATTCTGCCTTGATTATTGCGCCCGCCCTTTTTAGGTTTTGGAGCTAATAAACTACTATGCGGCTTACCTTTATGTAGACCTACTTTGGATATCTCAACGACAAAGCGTCGGCCTGGCGAGGTAGGATTTGCTTTTTTACTAGGCATAATACTTAATTCTCTCTATTTTGTTCCGGTAAAATCGATGTCATAACCTTCTTTCAAGCTTACATAAGCTTTTTTCCAGCCCTTTAACTGACCTTCAACTTGTTTAAAGCGTCGACCTTTGGCTTTTACATTCAAAAGTTGAACGGCATTTACTTTAACATTAAACAATGATTCTACCGCTTGTTTAATTTCTGACTTATTTGCATTCTTTAATACTTTAAACACGAACTGCCGATGCTTATCCGCCAGCATCGTAGATTTTTCTGATAAATGTGGCCGTTGAATAAGCTTAAATCGGCGCAACTGCTGGGTTAGGGCACTGTTCATCATGCTAAGAGTTCCTCAATTTGTTTTAAAGCAGGCGCTGTGATTAATATCTTTTCATAATGAATTAAGTTAACTGGATTAATAGCTTCCACGTCAGTTAATTCTACTTTATGTACATTTCTTGCCGCTAAATAAATATTTTCATTAACTTCTTCAAGAACAATAAGAACTTTTTGGTCGATCTTGAGATCATGTAGTTTTGCAACTAGATCACGGGTCTTAGCATTTTCGAGTTCAAACGATTCTAAAACAATAAATCTTCCTTGTCGTAAAAGCTCTGAACAAATGGATCGCATCGCTGCACGATACATTTTTTTATTTACTTTTTGTGAAAAATCTTGCGTACTTGCCGCAAAAGTAACACCACCACTACGCCAAAGCGGACTACGAATAGTACCTGCTCTTGCACGACCCATACCCTTTTGCTTCCAAGGTTTTTTTCCACCACCACTTACAGCAGCACGATTTTTCTGCGCACGCGTACCTTGCCGTCCACCTGCTAAGTAAGCAGTGACAACTTGATGGACTAAAGGCTCATTAAATCGACATCCGAAAACAGTTTCTGACAACTGCAGTTCTTGATTCGAGCCATTCTTTGTTACTAAAGCCACTTGCATAAAGCCATTCCAAAAATTTATAGTGCAAATCAATCTCTACTAAGAGATCAACCTCGGTTTCGTTTATTCTTTTTTCTTACTGCAGGTTTAACAATCACTCGGCCACCAGGTGCTCCAGGTACCGCTCCTTTTATATGCAGCAAATTCCGTTCAGGTTCGACCTTAACTACTTCTAGAGATTGAATAGTGCAACGGTGATTTCCTAACTGTCCACACATTTTCTTCCCTTTGAATACCCGACCTGGTGATTGACGCTGACCTATAGAACCGGGTGCACGATGTGAAAGTGAATTACCATGCGTTGCATCTTGCGTAGCAAAATGGTGTCGCTTAATGACACCGGCAAATCCTTTACCTTTATTAGTTCCAGTTACATCAACCCATGTGCCTAATTTAAATAATTGTTCTACTGTAATCTCTTTTCCTAGTGATAAATCCTTTAAAAATTCACTATCATCGTCAGTTAATTGAAATTCCCAAAGACCTTTCCCAGGTTCAACATTGGCCTTAGAAAAATGACCTGCTTCAGCTTTATTTAGACGTGAAGAAGATTTTTTGTCTGTGGTTACTTGAACAGATTTATATCCATCGCGCTCTTTCGTTTTAATTTGAACGATACGATTAGGCAGTATTTGAATGAGCGTAACAGGTATTGCTGAACCGTTCTCAGCAAATATCTGTGTCATACCACATTTTCGACCTATTAAACCCATTGTCATAAAAAACACCTACACTGAATTAATACTTTTAAGGAAATTACTTATCTTTCTTTTCACTTTTTTCTTTTTTATCACTCATAATTTTTACCTGAATCTCAACATTAGAAGGTAAGGCTTCAAGATATTTGAGTGCATCTACTGTTTTATCAGTCGAAGCATAAACGTCTATTAAACGTTTATGAGTACGTATTTCATACTGATCCCGGGCATCTTTGTCGACATGAGGTGAAGTGTTAAGTGTACACTTCTTTATATGGGTCGGCAAAGGAAGCGGGGAGATAATAGCTCCTGTTCTTTTCAATGAATTCACTATTTCTTTTGTTGTTGCATCGATTAATCGATGGTCAAACGCAAGTAAGACAATACGCAAATCTGGGCTTTTTAAAGACATAAAATTTCCTACTGACCACTAGGCCTTTTTACCTTTTTTAATAAGTTTAGAAACAACACCAGACCCTACAGTTTTTCCACCTTCACGAATAGCAAAACGTAAACCTTGTTCCATAGCAACACCGTACTCATTCATTAGCGTTACCGAAATCTTCACGTTATCACCTGGCATAACCATTTCTGAACCTTCAGGAAGTTTAATCGTGCCGGTTACATCAGTCGTTCTGAAATAAAATTGGGGCTTATAGTTATTCATGAATGCTGTGTGACGACCACCTTCTTCCTTAGTCAGCACATAAATTTCCGCTTCAAATTCTACCCAAGCTTCTACTGTACCTGGCTTAGCTAAAACTTGTCCGCGCTCTACGTCTTCACGTTTTAAGCCTCTGATTAACGCACCAATGTTGTCGCCCGCTTCACCTTGATCTAATAACTTACGGAACATTTCCACGCCGGTCACTGCGGTATCTTGTACAGCTCGTAAGCCCACCACCTGCACAGCATCACCAACTTTTACAATTCCACGTTCTACACGACCAGTTACAACTGTTCCACGACCTGAAATGGTAAATACATCTTCGATAGGCATTAAGAATGGCTTATCAGTATCACGAACAGGCTCTGGGAAATATTCATCCATCGCTTTAACCAATGCATAAACACCACCACCTTCACAATCGCCTTCTAATGCTTTCTTTGCCGATCCACGAATAATAGGAATATCATCGCCTGGAAATTCATATTTAGAAAGTAATTCTCTAATTTCCATTTCTACTAATTCTAATAATTCTGGGTCATCTACCATGTCACATTTATTCATAAATACAACAATATTAGGCACGCCTACTTGTCGTGCTAATAAGATGTGCTCACGTGTTTGTGGCATAGGACCGTCTGCTGCGCTCACCACGAGGATTGCACCATCCATTTGTGCTGCACCAGTGATCATGTTTTTAACATAATCAGCGTGACCAGGACAGTCAACGTGGGCATAGTGACGTTTGTCACTTTCATACTCTACGTGCGAGGTCGAAATAGTGATCCCACGTGCTTTTTCTTCAGGGGCTTTATCAATTTTGTCAAACGCAATCGCTTCACCACCAAACTTTTCTGCCATACATTTGGTAATCGCTGCCGTCAATGTTGTTTTACCATGATCAACGTGGCCTATAGTTCCCACGTTTAAGTGGGGCTTATTTCGTACAAACTTTCCAGTGGCCATAATTTTTACCTCAATAACTATTAATTATTTACTATCATCTTTCTTTCGAATAATACCATCCGCAACGTTAGCGGGAGCTTCGTTATATTTACCAAACTCCATCGTATAGGTAGCACGTCCTTGAGTCGCTGAACGTAAGTCAGTGGCATAACCGAACATTTCCGATAATGGAACTTCAGCACGTATCATTTTTCCGCCGCCGGCAGGTAAATCTTCCATACCCTGCAAAATACCACGGCGACGATTCAAATCACCCATAACATCACCCATATACTCTTCAGGTGTCACCACTTCAACTTTCATAATCGGCTCTAGCAATACGGGTGAGGCTTTACGTGCCCCTTCTTTAAAAGCCATTGAACCTGCAATTTTGAAAGCCATTTCACTGGAATCGACATCATGATAAGTACCATCAAAAAGTGTTACTTTAACATCAACAACCGGATAGCCGGCTATCACACCATTTTCTAATTGCTCTTTTATTCCTTTATCAACAGCTGGGATATACTCTCTAGGAATAGCCCCACCAACAATAGCATTTTCAAACTCGTAACCTTTACCCGCTTCTAATGGCTCCAGCTTAATCCATACATGACCATACTGACCACGACCACCACTTTGACGAACAAATTTTCCTTCTTGTTCAACTGCTTTGCGTATTGTTTCTCGATAAGCGACTTGTGGTTTACCTACATTGGCTTCGACACTGAATTCTCGTTTCATTCGGTCTACAATAATCTCTAAATGCAACTCACCCATACCAGAGATAATGGTTTGACCTGATTCTTCGTCTACTCGGACACGAAAAGAAGGATCTTCTTGCGCAAGCTTACTCAAAGCAATAGACATTTTCTCTTGATCTGCCTTGGTTTTAGGCTCTACCGCAACGGAGATAACCGGCTCAGGAAACTCCATACGCTCTAAGGTAATAATATTATTTGGATCTGAAAGTGTATCACCCGTCGTGGTGTATTTCAGCCCGACCGCTGCAGCAATATCGCCTGCCCTAACTTCTTTAATTTCTTCACGCGTATTAGCATGCATTTGCACGATACGCCCGATACGCTCTTTTTTGCTTTTAACTGGGTTATAAACACCATCGCCACTTTTTACTACGCCTGAATAGACCCGAAAATACACTAACGAACCGACAAAAGGGTCAGTCGCTATTTTAAACGCAAGCGCTGCAAAAGGGGCGTCATCAAGAGGCGGCCTCTCAGCAACGGTTTGGTTTGCATCATCGAGAACACCTTTAATCGCTGCAACATCATTAGGGGCCGGTAGATACTCAATAACAGCATCCAACATAGCCTGCACACCTTTATTCTTAAAGGCAGAACCACACAGCACTGGAACAATCTTGTTATCTAAGGTCAATAAACGGATAGCTTTCTTGACTTCCTCGATAGTAAACTTTTCACCATTGAGATACCGTTCTGTCATTTCTTCAGAGGCTTCAGCGACCGTCTCAATCAGCTTTTCATGCCATGCTTCACACTCAGCTTTTAGAGCCTCGGGAATATCTCGATACTCAAAACGCATACCCTGCGTACTTTCATCCCAGTAAATAGCCTTCATTTGCACTAAATCAACGACGCCTTCAAATTTTTCTTCTGCGCCTATCGGAATATGGATAGGAATAGGACGTCCACCTAAACGCTTGGCTATTTGTTCAACGACACGCAAGAAATTAGCGCCCGCTCTATCCATCTTATTTACAAAAGCTAGACGCGGTACTTGATATTTATTTGCTTGACGCCATACCGTTTCAGATTGCGGCTCAACACCACTCACGGCACAAAAAACGACACAAGCTCCATCCAGAACGCGCAGCGAACGTTCAACCTCAATAGTAAAATCAACGTGGCCAGGCGTATCAATGATATTGATACGATGCTGGGGGAATTGATGCGCCATACCATCCCAAAAACAGGTGGTCGCAGCCGAGGTGATTGTAATACCGCGCTCTTGTTCCTGAGCCATCCAATCCATAATGGCGGTGCCCTCGTGCACCTCACCAAGCTTATGTGATACACCAGTATAAAATAAAATACGCTCTGTTGTTGTTGTCTTCCCCGCATCGATATGGGCAATAATACCGATATTTCGATAGCGTTCTATGGGTGTTTGTCGATCCACTCTCAGTACCTTTTAAATTTTTTAAAATCAGCCGAACCGGAAATGAGCAAAAGCTTGGTTAGCTTTAGCCATACGGTGCGTATCTTCTCGTTTCTTCACTGCGATGCCTTTGTTGTCATAAGCATCTAAAATTTCTGCCGACAAGCGTTGTGCCATAGTCTTTTCGCTACGCTGACTCGCTGCCACTTTAAGCCAACGCATCGCTAAGGCAGTACGTCGTGATGGACGCACTTCAACCGGAATCTGATAGGTTGAGCCGCCCACACGTCGGGCTCTCACCTCTACATTCGGCCGGATATTATCTAACGCCTGGTCAAAAATATCGAGTAATGCATCTGCATCAAAACCTTGTTTACCCGTTCCTTCTCCGCCCGTCTCTTCATCTCTGTCTGCTTTTTTAGACTTATCTCTTAATCGGGCATCCAATCGCTCTAAAGCGCCATAAACGATTTTTTCCGCAACAGCTTTTTTCCCATTTTTCATTACTGAATTAATGAATTTACTCAATAACTCACTTTTAAATTTAGGATCAGGGAGGATAACCCTCTTAGCAGCAACACGTCTTCTTGGCATAACTCAATTCCTAGCTATTAATTATTTATCTTTAGGCCTTTTAGTACCATATTTAGAACGCCCTTGTTTTCGGCCGGACACCCCTGAGGTATCTAAAGCGCCACGCACCACGTGATATCGAACACCGGGTAAGTCTTTTACCCGTCCGCCACGCATCAGAATAACCGAGTGCTCCTGGAGATTATGGCCTTCACCGCCGATATACGTCGTTACTTCCATCCCATTGGTTAAACGCACCCGCGCTACTTTACGTAAAGCTGAGTTCGGCTTTTTAGGTGTAACTGTATAGACACGGGTGCAAACACCGCGTTTTTGCGGACATTCACCCAACGCAGGCACCATTGATTTAGTGCGTCTTTGTACACGCGGTTTTCGTACTAACTGGTTAATTGTGGCCATGTAATCTCTTTACTTAAAAATGTGGCTTAAATTTAATCTGAATACTTCTTTTTTTTAATGTAAACCAAACTTTTGTTCGCGTTTACACTAAATTTTCAGGCGTTACAGTAAGCTCAAAAAATACTTTCTTCATCGAACGAAGAGGGGCGAGATTGTAAAGAGACCGCTCTAAGATGTCAAGTGTCGACATCGCTTTCTCGGCTTATTTTCTAAGCTAATTCTGTATCTTTTCTTTACAAATTTAGAAAAAAATAAATTTTAATTAAAGTGAGTATCGTTTACTACTGTAATCTTCACATCTTATACACCGTTGGCTTATACAAGGTATGCTCGCTATGAAGACTTCTCTTGCCTCGCCAAATAAATGATTACGCCCTCTCCTCCTCACACTGTTGATTTATCAGGAAAGATAACAGGGAGGCTGGACTCACATTGCAGGCCATCGATCGTCTCATTCTTGGTAGTATCGGTTGATTTTTTAAAAAACGTCGCGTTAGTTTTAGATATCCAACCTTCATCTAGAACAGGGTAAGGTTTGACTAGTTTATCAAAACAACGCTTAATGGCTACTAAAATTGACTGTAAAAAAAGTATAAAAGCTTCCAATAAATTGGTTTTTTTTGAAAAAAATACGCTTTTAAGTAGAGTTTCTGCACAGTTAACGTAGGCACTTTGAATATTGATTGCTAATTTATAGCCTTTATCTTTAACTGGATTAAGATTCAGCAAAATACAAGAATAGGTTTGACAATCTACTTTTTCGGGGTCATTCTTATCAAAATACTTTTTTTCTTTATACGCATTAATCTCTTCAATTTGGATACCCTTTCCCTCTACCCAGGACAAGTTTACCCTCATGTTCGGTTGTCCAATAATAGCGTTCTGCTCATTCTGCCGATAACAGTCATTAATTAACGCCATACTTACCGAAGAAAAAGCATGTGGAAAACCACCCTGATGAAAAGAATAGCGCGCCAACGCCAAATAATGCTTTTTTAACTCCTGGTCTGCTATTTCAGTAAATAGATAAGCTTCCATAAATTCGGAAAGATCGCTTTCGTCTTTAAATTTCTCTCCATTTCGTAACTCCTTAACACTTATTCCGTTGATAAAATAAATTTCCCAATTTCTGCGCCAATCTTCTAGTGTGACATTTTGACCCAGTGCAACATTGATTGTTTTACCTTTTAAAAGCAGTAACTCATCCTTTAAAATTTGCTGGTTAAAAGGTTTCTTATGCGAATTTTTTATATTTTTAGGTTTATTTAAGCGCGCAAATTGAGTTTCTAATTGAATCTTTTTCACATCCAATGCTAAATCGCTAGGAGCAAAATTGGAAAATTTAACTAAACCCTCAGCCCCAGGTGCATTTTCTGTAGCCACCTGTTGATGGTGACCCGATTCAACGAGCTCTTTCAATAATTCTAAATATAATGCTCTATCTTGTTTTGCATTATCATGACGAGGATGTGTTGCCTTTAGCTCATAAAAGGCTGCCGCTGCATCATTCGCAATTAATGCCCCACCAGTACGATCTTTGCCACTTTTACAGGCCACCCAAGCTATCCCACCGATATAATTCAAAATAAGCATTTCAGCTGAACTTATTAGCATCTGATAATGCCTTGTATCCGCCGTTAATACCCCTTGCGTAGTTGGAATTGTCAATAAAGCTTGCAAAGCATCCAATAGTCGAACGGTATTTTTATCAAATTTATTTTCCTGTTTTAATCCAAGGTTTTTATCCAATGAATCTTTTTTTAAGAGATCTTCTACAGTTTTAATTAATTCTTTTTTACCTTTTTTTACGGAAAAATTTTTATTTCCCCCATAAAGATCAAGCTGGCTTATTAACTTACGTAACGTTGAATTTTTCTCCTCAGATCGTTCGCTTTCCTCAATGTAGTTTAATAATGCCGGAAATTGTTCTGGTGGATGGGTACTATTTTTTTTAAACAATAAAGGGCTTAAATAACGCCCAACTGCATTTAGTAATAGTGCTGTATTATAGTCATTGCGCTTAGTTTGATCGGGATGGACACCAAAATGCCGTAATATATTAACTGGGTGATTAGTCGACAATAAAGTTATTTTAACTGCTTTATGTTGTTTATATTTAATACAGCCATCAGAATTAACCATCAGATCAAATTTGGCTAAAAAATCTTTGTAATAGAGCGTTTCTAACTGCTCTTCTTCGGTAAAAAAAAGTGCTTTAATTTTTGCATCTTTAGCTGTAATCTGCTTGTTAGGATTGTTTAAAGCCCATTGAAAAAGCTCGACTATCCGCTCTTTCATCTCATACAGCAGGGTGTCATTATCACTCATATCTGTAAAATTTTTGGCTTTGAACGTAGCGGCCGATCCGGGCGATAAAAGAGATTGAGTTAAAATAACAAGCTCTTGTTGATTTAGGCTGCCTGAAGCCTTGAGTTGTTCGTCTAAGCTCAATCTGAGCTGAGATGCTAAATTTAAACAGGTTAAACGGACTAACTCCTCACTCGACTGTTCTGCCATTAAATCAATCGGCGCAGGAGTTGCATGGCGAAAATTACGTAAAACTTCAACACCTTTAATTTGGCATCGATGCATCGACAAATTAGCTAGGCCTGCGACGTTGCGCAGTGAGGAAGGTATCGATCGTTTAGAGAGTTCCTTTGCGTTTTTCTTAATAAAATCTTGCTGCCACTTAGGTAATGACACAAGCCAGAAAGTTTTAGATTCATCCCTATATTCCTGCAACAAAATATCGTTGTCGGTACATGGAGTTTCACTTTGAACTATCTCAAGGGAAGCTAGTTGACTATCTTCACTTACAAAAGAGACCGGCGTATCGAAAGTTTCACGACCCTTCAGCCATACTGCACAACGCTCCGCGTCACGCAATGACTGAAAAGGAACGCTCAACCTTGTGTGAAAATCCAATATTGAAATATAGGATGCAATTAAGCTTTCAAGTTGCGCGTAAGCAGCTTTAAAAGAAATTTCCTTATTTTTAAGGTCATTCTCATAATCTTTATAAAATCTATCGATTTGTTCAGTGATTAAATCTAATCGGGGTGAAAATTTATTCGCCAACTTCCATTCTTGTTCAGTTAAATAACTTACCAACAACAGCATACCTGCTTTATACGACTGTCCTCGCAGAATAAAATTCTCATTTAAACTGGGTCTAGGTTTTACAGTAGCCATTAAAACACCATTTCTTCTTTTAGATTACTCACTCCAGAATATGCTTTATCCAATATTATGATTAAATCAGAAAATTATTAACAAAAAATGAAGCCTCAGGTTTTTTGGTGCTAATTTTAGCTATTTGCTAAAAAACCAGTAAGTTTTGTATTGCAAAAGATTAAAAAATGCACCGTAAAGTGCATTTTTTATGAAAAAAAAGCTTAACGGTAGAAATTATGACTTATCATCTTTCTTAGGCTCAGATAAGGCCTGACTCAAGGCTTGCTCTACATCACTCGCTGTCATCTGTGGTGCTGCTGCTGTTGCACTTAAACGTTGTTGTCTTGCCAATACATTAGCAGCGCGCTGACGACGAGCTTCAGCATGATAAGCAAAGCCAGTCCCTGCAGGAATTAAGCGACCAACAATCACATTTTCCTTCAATCCTTTCAGCTCATCACGTTTTCCAGTAACCGCCGCTTCAGTTAATACGCGCGTTGTTTCTTGGAATGATGCAGCTGATATAAAAGAGTCTGTCGCTAAAGAAGCTTTAGTAATACCTAACAATACCGCTTCAAAGCGTGCAGGTAATTTATTTTCAGCAATCAACTTCTTATTTTCTTCTTTGAGACGTGATTCTTCCAATTGCTCGCCTTTTAAATAGCGGCTTTCACCAGAATCAAGAATGTTTACTTTACGTAGCATTTGACGAACGATAACTTCAATGTGTTTATCATTGATCTTCACACCTTGTAATCGATAAACTTCTTGTACTTCACTGACGATATAATTAGTTAGCGCATTAATCCCTAATAAACGTAAGATATCATGTGGATTTAAAGGTCCATCGGCAACAATTTCACCTCGTTCTACGTGTTCACCTTCAAAAACCGTCACATGACGCCATTTAGGAATTAACGCTTCAAACGCTTCACCGTTATTACCTGTAATCACTAAACGTCTTTTACCTTTAGTTTCTTTACCAAAACTAATGATACCGGAAATTTCCGCCAAGATAGCAGGCTCTTTAGGCTTACGCGCTTCAAAAAGATCCGCTACACGAGGTAAACCACCGGTAATATCGCGCGTTTTTGAAGTTTCTTGTGGAATACGTGCAACGATGTCACCTACGCCCACCGCAGCACCATCTTCCAAGCTCAAAATAGCATTAATCGGCAAGAAATAATGCGCTGGTAAACGGGTACCCGGTAAGAACAGATCATTCCCTTCTTTATCGGTCAGTCGTACCATAGGACGCAATTCCTTACCTCCTGAGCCACGTTGTTTGGAATCCATGACGACAATACTGGTTAAACCGGTGAGTTCATCGGTTTGTCGATTCATGGTGATACCATCGATTAAGTCAATAAATTTAACATAACCGGCAACTTCAGTGACAACTGGATGTGTATGTGGATCCCATTGAGCGATTAATTGACCTGGTACCACTTCAGTGCCATCAGAAACTTTAATGGCAGCACCATAAGGTAGTTTGTAACGCTCTCTTTCGCGACCTTGCGGATCCAACAGCGTTAACTCACCGGAACGTGAGACAGTCACATAATGTCCATCATTGTGTTTAACGAGTTTTATATTATGCAATTTAATGCGACCCTTAGACTTTACTTGGATATGATTAGCTAAAGCCACCTGGGAAGCCGCTCCACCGATATGGAAGGTACGCATGGTTAGCTGTGTACCCGGTTCTCCTATCGATTGAGCAGCGATAACACCGACTGATTCACCGATACCTACTAAATGCCCGCGCGCTAGGTCACGACCATAACAAGCAGCACAGATACCATATTTAGCTTCACAAGTAATTGGCGAGCGCACATTCACTTGATCCACAGCTCGCTCTTCTAAGATATTAACCCAATCTTCATCTAATAAAGTTCCCCTATTCACCACGATATCATCACTGCCTGGCAAGCTGACATCTTCTGCGAGCACACGACCTAAAACACGTTCTCGTAATGGCACCATAATTTCTCCACCTTCAACGTGGGGAGTAATAGCGATACCTAAGGTCGCTCCACAGTCATTTTCAGTAACAACCATATCCTGCGCTACGTCAACCAAACGTCGTGTCAGGTAACCGGAATTAGCCGTCTTAAGCGCCGTATCTGCCAAACCTTTACGCGCACCGTGCGTAGAAATAAAGTATTGTAATACATCTAAACCTTCACGGAAGTTAGCCGTAATCGGTGTCTCAATAATGGTACCGTCCGGTTTAGTCATCAAACCTCGCATACCGGCTAACTGACGCATTTGCGCGGGTGAACCCCGAGCGCCTGAGTCTGCCATCATGTACACAGGATTAAATGACTCTTGTGATACGATCTTACCATCCGCGGCTTTTACATTCTCTGTCGCTAATTTTTCCATCATCGCTTTAGCAACTTGGTCATTAGTACGCGACCAAATATCAACAACCTTGTTATAACGTTCCCCTTGTGTCACTAAACCTGAAGCGTATTGAGATTCAATTTCTTTTACTTCGGTTTCAGCACCGGCAATAATAGCTGCTTTACTTTCAGGAATGATCAAATCTTCAATCCCGACCGAAATACCCGCACGTGTAGCATAACCAAAACCGGTATACATCAATTTATCAGCAAAAATAACCGTCGCCTTCAAACCTAAACGTCGATAACATTCATTAATAAGACTTAATATTGCTTTTTTATTCAGCGTTTTATTAATTAAAGAAAAGGGTAAACCGTCTGGTAACGTTTCGCGTAATAACGCTCTACCAACTGTGGTATCGATTAGTTTGATTGATTCTTTACGTTCACCTTTCGCATCGAATAACACTTCAGTTATTCTAGCTTTAATCTTGGCGTGCAAATCGGCATAGCCTGCATCATATAGCTGGCGGACATCGTTAACATCGGAACAAATTAAACCTTCTCCTTTGGCATTGATTTTGTCGCGTGTTAAATAATAAAGTCCTAAAACGACATCCTGAGTCGGAAGGATAATCGGCTCGCCATTCGCAGGAGATAAAATGTTATTAGTCGACATCATCAACGTACGCGCTTCTAACTGCGCTTCGATGGTCAATGGCACGTGTACTGCCATTTGGTCACCGTCAAAGTCGGCGTTGTATGCGGTACAAACCAGAGGATGCAATTGGATAGCCTTGCCTTCGACTAAAATAGGCTCGAATGCCTGAATACCTAAACGATGCAATGTGGGTGCTCGGTTTAATAAAACCGGATGTTCGCGGATCACATCTTCAAGAATATCCCAAACTTCAGGCGATTCATTTTCTACCATTTTCTTAGCGGCCTTAATCGTAGACGCTAAGCCGCGGAATTGTAATTTACTTAAAATGAAAGGCTTAAATAATTCTAAAGCCATTTTTTTCGGTAAACCACATTGATGCAGCTTTAAGGTAGGACCGACTACGATGACCGAACGACCTGAATAATCGACACGTTTACCTAATAAATTTTGCCTAAACCGACCTTGTTTACCTTTGATCATATCCGCCAAAGATTTCAAGGGTCGTTTATTACTGCCGGTAATAGCTCGACCACGACGACCATTATCCAACAAGGCATCTACCGATTCTTGCAACATACGTTTTTCATTACGCACAATAATATCGGGTGCATTCAGATCGAGTAAACGTTTTAGACGATTATTACGATTGATCACACGACGATAGAGATCATTCAGATCCGATGTCGCAAAGCGTCCGCCATCTAAAGGAACTAAAGGACGTAAATCCGGCGGTAGTACCGGTAGTACCGTTAAAACCATCCATTCCGGTTTATTGCCGGATTGATCAAATCCTTCCAGCAGTTTTAAGCGTTTAGAGAATTTTTTTAATTTGGTTTCTGAACTGGTATTAGGAATCTCTTCACGTAAGGTATTAATTTCTTCCTTCAGATTCAACGTAATCAGTAATTGCTGTATCGCTTCAGCACCCATACGCGCATCAAATTCGTCACCATGTTCCTCAATAGCTTCTAAGTATTGCTCATCGGTTAAAAGCTGACCACGTTCCAAAGTCGTCATACCGGGCTCAATAACCACAAATGCTTCAAAATATAGAACGCGTTCTATATCGCGTAAGGTCATATCGAGTAATAAACCGATACGTGAAGGTAGGGACTTTAAAAACCAAATATGGGCGACTGGACTTGCCAGTTCGACATGACCCATACGCTCACGTCGTACTTTCGTCAATGCCACTTCGACACCACATTTCTCACAAATCACACCGCGATGTTTAAGCCGTTTGTATTTACCACATAAGCATTCATAATCTTTAATCGGGCCAAAGATTTTTGCGCAAAACAAACCATCTCTTTCAGGTTTGAAAGTACGGTAATTAATGGTCTCAGGTTTTTTGACTTCACCATAAGACCAAGTGCGAATCATTTCTGGCGAAGCTAAGGAGATACGAATATTATCAAACTCATCTAAATAATCTTCTTGTTTCAGTATTCCCAATAAATCTGACATCAATGGTTTATCAACCAGCGCTTTAATTCTTTCGTTGCTTGATTTTGACTCGATCGCTTCCGCCATGCTCGCCAAACTTTCTTGAGCTAACTCTGGTTTTGCTTGTTCGGAAGGTGATGGCGCAGCTTTAGCCATTTCTGATGCAGTCGTCATAGTATGCTCTAGTTCTGACTTTACAATGTCTGCTTTTGGTTTAGTTGCCAAGGTTATACTCTCCACTTCAGATTAATCTTTGGTTTCTAATTCTGCATTAATTGCCAAGGAGCGTATTTCCTTGACTAATACGTTAAATGATTCTGGCATACCCGCTTCCATTTGATGGTCACCATCAACAATGTTTTTGTACATCTTCGTTCGACCGGCAACGTCATCCGATTTGACGGTTAACATTTCTTGTAAAGTATAAGCCGCTCCATAAGCTTCTAACGCCCAAACCTCCATTTCACCAAATCGTTGACCACCAAATTGAGCTTTACCACCCAATGGTTGTTGGGTTACTAAACTATACGACCCGGTAGAACGAGCATGCATCTTATCGTCAACTAAATGATTCAACTTCAGCATGTACATATAACCCACCGTAACAGGCCGCTCAAAACGCTCGCCGGTTCTGCCATCATATAGCGTGGTTTGTCCTGATTCCGGCAAATCTGCCAAGCTTAGCATGCGCTTAATTTCTGCTTCCGTCACGCCATCAAAGACCGGAGTAGCCATGGGCACACCGTTACGTAAATTATGCGCCAGCTCAACAACAGACTCGTCTGATAATTTGTCTAAATCTACTTTTTGTGCCGTTTCCTTAGTATCGTTGTAAATAGATCCTAAGAAGTTTTTAATTTCTTTAATATTTTTTTGCGCATCGATCATACCCGCAATCTTGATACCTAAACCTTTTGCTGCCCAACCTAGATGCGTTTCGAGTACCTGCCCAACGTTCATACGTGATGGCACACCTAAAGGATTAAGAACGATATCAACCGGCGTACCATCTTCCATATAAGGCATATCTTCGACAGGAATAATGGTAGAAATAACCCCTTTGTTACCGTGTCGCCCGGCCATCTTGTCACCCGGCTGAATACAACGCTTAATAGCTAAATGAACTTTAACAATCTTGAGTATGCCTGGTGCTAAATCATCGCCTTGGGTTAGTTTTTTGCGTTTATTCTCAAATTTCTCATCTAATGCAAGACGTGCTTCTTCTAATTGTTTTGCAACGGCTTCCAATTGCTGATTAGTCGCTTCATCACGTAAGCTAACAGAAAACCATTGATCCTTAGCTAGGCCTTGTAAATAGTCTACTGTCACTTTACTACCTGACTTTAATTTATTTGGTCCACTACTTGCCGTAGCGCCAACTAATAAAGTCTCTAGACGTTGGTAGCAATCATTCTCTAAAATTCTAAATTCGTCGTATAAGTCTTTTTTAATTTTATCTAAAGCCATTTCTTCGATACTTAATGCGCGTTTATCTTTTTCTAAACCATCTCGCGTAAAGACTTGAACATCAATTACTGTACCACGCATTCCAGAAGGAACACGTAACGAACTGTCTTTTACATCTGAAGCTTTTTCGCCGAATATAGCGCGCAATAATTTTTCTTCGGGTGTTAACTGTGTTTCACCTTTAGGTGTCACTTTGCCCACCAATATATCACCCGCTTCTACCCAAGCACCTAAATGTACAATACCTGACTCATCTAATTTAGAAAGTGCACTTTCTCCGACATTAGGAATATCTGATGAAACTTCTTCCGTACCTAATTTAGTGTCACGTGCAATGCAGGTTAATTCTTCGATATGTATTGTGGTAAAACGATCTTCAGAAACAACACGTTCTGAAATTAAGATAGAATCTTCAAAGTTATAACCATTCCATGGCATAAAGGCTACAAGAAGATTACGCCCTAAAGCCAACTCTCCTAAGTCAGTAGAAGGACCATCCGCCATGACATCGCCTTTTTGGATCTCATCCCCTTTATTTACTAAAGGCCTTTGATTAATACAGGTATTTTGATTCGAACGTGTATATTTAGTCAGATTGTAAATATCTACACCTGCGGTACCTGCCGTCGCTTCCTTATCATTAACACGAACGACGATACGACCTGCATCGACTGAGTCAATAAAGCCGCCTCGTTTAGCCACCACGACTACACCTGAATCGACTGCTACTTTACGTTCCATACCGGTACCAACTAAAGGTTTTTCAGTACGCAAGGTTGGCACCGCTTGACGCTGCATGTTCGAACCCATCAATGCACGGTTGGCATCGTCATGTTCTAAGAAAGGAATCAAAGAAGCGGCCACCGAAACAACTTGTGCCGGTGAAATATCCATATAATTGACTTTATCCGCTGTTGTCAGCATCGACTCATTACGATGTCGACAAGGAATCAAGTCATCGATCAACTTACCATGGCTGTCAAGACGGGTATTCGCCTGAGCAATGACATATTTACCTTCTTCGATAGCAGATAAATATTGAATTTCTTTAGTTACTTTCCCATTTTCAACTTTACGGTAAGGTGTTTCAAGAAATCCATAATGATTAGTTCGAGCATATACCGCCAAGGAATTGATCAAACCAATATTCGGTCCTTCGGGTGTTTCAATCGGACAAACACGACCATAATGCGTTGGATGCACGTCTCGAACTTCAAAACCCGCCCGCTCACGTGTTAGACCGCCAGGCCCTAAGGCAGAGACTCGTCGTTTATGTGTAATCTCGGAAAGGGGATTCACTTGATCCATGAACTGCGATAACTGACTAGAACCAAAGAATTCTTTGATGGCCGCTGAGATAGGTTTAGCATTAATGAGATCTTGTGGCATTAAATTTTCAGATTCGGCAACACTTAATCGATCTCTGACAGCTCGTTCCACACGCACTAAACCAATACGAAATTGATTCTCTGCCATTTCACCAACACTACGTACACGACGATTGCCTAAATGATCGATATCATCCACGTCGCCTTTACCATTTCGTATTTCGATCAATGCGCGTAAAACGGCGACAATATCGTCTTTAGTCAACGTACCTGATCCAGTAATTTCTTCTCGACCTAAGCGTCGATTAAATTTCATTCGTCCTACGGCAGACAAATCATAGCGATCCAAAACAAAAAACAAATTTTTGAATAAGGCTTCCGCCGCTTCTTTAGTAGGTGGCTCGCCTGGGCGCATCATACGATAAATTTCAACTAATGCTTCTTGCTGACTGTGACTTGGATCAATGCGTAAGGTTGTTGAAATATACGCACCGGAATCTAAATCGTTGGTATATAAAGTTTCTACTTTTTCTACTTGTGCTTCTATTAATTTATTAACGACGTCTGCAGTTAATTCTGTGTTTGCTTCAAACAGAATCTCACCGGTTTCTGAATTAATAATAGGCTTAGCGAGTGTTTTACCAATTAAATAATCAATTGGTAACTCGAGATGTTTAATCTTGGCTTTTTCTATTTCACGGATTTGTCTTACTGCAATACGTCGACCTTGCTCAACAATCACCTTGCCACTGGCATCTTTAATATCAAAGCTAGCGGTTTCACCACGTAAACGCTCAGGAACTAAATCTAAAACAACTGTTTCACCTTTTAGGTGCAAAACATTGTTACTAAAAAATAATTCTAATATCTCTTCTGAGGTATATCCCAATGCGCGTAATAGTATGGTAGCAGCTAATTTACGTCGTCTATCAATACGAACAAATAAATTATCCTTAGGGTCAAATTCAAAATCTAACCAAGAACCACGGTATGGAATAATTCTCGCCGCGTACAACAACTTACCTGAAGAATGAGTTTTACCTTTATCATGCTCGAAAAACACACCCGGTGAACGATGTAATTGTGAAACGACCACACGATCGGTTCCATTGATCACAAAACTTCCTGTATCTGTCATCAACGGCAGCTCACCCATATACACTTCTTGTTCTTTAATATATTTAAGTTTCGTGGAGCCTGGCGCTGCTTCTTTATCGTAAATAATTAAACGCATTTTCACGCGTAAAGGCGCACCATAAGTTAAACCACGTGCTTGACATTCTTTAACATCAAAAGGCGGTTGCCCTATTCGATAATTAATATACTCTAAAGTGGCTTCACCACCAGAATAAGAAGAAATAGGAAATATCGATTTAAATGCCGCATTAAGCCCTATATCTTCTAGTGCATCTGGCGAGGTATCTACTTGTAAAAATCGATGATAAGACTCAATTTGCGTCGCTAATAAATAGGGCGCTTCCATTATGGTCGCTTGTTTACCAAAATTTTTACGAATACGCTTTTTTTCAGTAAATGAATATGGAGTATTTGCTTGCTCAGTTGCTGGGGATGTCCGAATTACCATCTAAAGCTCACCTAGTTAGAGAACAGAATAAATAAAGAAAAATCGTGCCCATATCTAGCTGGGCTTATGTTTATGTTGGTTAATAACGCTTTAAAGTCTATTTTTTACACAATTTCAGTGAATTATAGAACTTTAATCTCTCTCTTAGTCCCTATTTAGTCTACGTCCTACGACCAACATCGTCTTAAATCTAAATCTTATAAAATGTGCGGCACATTTAAAGATTTAAAATATATGTTAGAAACAAATTTCATAATACAAAGAATGCCCAGCATAAATCTGAGCATCCTTTAGTGTTATAAACTTATTTCATTTCGCCAACAGCCTTAGCATCTGTAAGCTTAGCCATAAGCTTTTCGGCATCCGCTTTAGACATGCCTTCTTTAATGACCGCTTTAGGTGCTGATTCAACTAAATCTTTAGCTTCTTTTAAGCCAAGACCCGTTTCTTCGCGCACTACTTTAATCACATTGATCTTATTAGGGCCCACTTCTTTCAACTCAACATTGAATTCGGTCTTTTCTTCAGCAGCTGCAGGAGCTGCACCTGGTGCTGCTGATACGGCAACTGTAGCAGCGGCTGCAGAAACACCAAATGTATCTTCCATATTCTTAATAAGATCGACAACTTCCAGGACGCTCATTTTAGAAACGGTCTCTAATACTTCTTTGCGTTTATCGTCTGTGCTCATATAACTATCACTCCAAAAATAAAAAAAACTTTAATTAATTAACCGCAATTATGCGGCTGCTTGTTGCTTTTCACGCACAGCAATCAGGGTACGTAGTAATTTGGCTTGTGGTTCAGCCAATGTACGCACTAACTTAGTAATTGGTGCTTTCATAACTGCCATCAATGTAGCAATTGCTTCATCACGGGTTGGAAGGTTCGCAAGTTTCTCGAGTTCATTCACCGCTAGTAATTGACCATCTAAAGCGACCGCCTTAACAACCAATTTTTCATTTTGCTTAGTAAATGTTCGAATAAGCCGCGCTGCTGCACCTGGCTCTTGTTGGGAAAATGCTAGAAGTAAAGGCCCTACCAACGTGTCTTGTAAACACGCAAAGCCTGTGCCTTCTAAAGCACGTCGCGCCAAGGTATTACGCACTACGCGTAAATACACTCCTGAGCTGCGTGCTTGTATACGTAATTGACTCATTTCCCCCACACTTAAACCACGATATTCAGCAGTAACTGCTGATAACGCATTTTTTGCAACCTCTCCAACTTCCGCAACAATGGCCTGTTTATCTTCAAGTCTTAATGTCACGTTGGTTTTCTCCTCATGTATTGTTTAACCATCAGCCGTAAATAGATGATGATTAAAGGCTCGGTGGCCCTAAAGGTTCACCGTCTGCGTAGGTAAAATTAAGCACCTATATTAATAAGAGACACTGATACCTTCTTTTTAACATCGGCGCACCTACGGTCTCCGACAGTTAGAGGGAAAGCCCTTTAACTGCGAATTCATTCCCACTATTTATATCAGTGGGGGTAGCTCTTCTATCCTAAATCCACTAAATAGTCAAGATGTAAGCCACTCATTTTACGTTTCATATACTCTTCGCACTTGATTTTATTCTGTGTTACCGGATCAATTCAGGCAAATTCCCAAATAATCCCGCACTTGCCAAAATCCAATGAGCATATAACACAAAAATGGGCGAACATTTTAGCTTGCTTCTAGCGAGGCCAAATTAATTAATAACCCAGGTCCCATCGTACTAGATAAACTTAGTTTCTTTAAATAAACCCCTTTAGCCGTAGCCGGCTTGGCCTTTTTAATTGCCCCTACCAATACTTCTAAATTTTGCAATAATTGCTGAGGCTCAAAACTTAGCTTACCTATCGTACAGTGGATTATCCCGCCTTTATCAGCACGATAACGCACTTGACCCGATTTCGCATTGGCAACTGCCGTATTGACATCCATCGTTACTGTGCCAATCTTAGGATTCGGCATCAAGTTTCTTGGTCCTAAAATCTGGCCAAGTTGACCCACTAAGCGCATCGCATCTGGTGTTGCAATAAGCACATCAAAGTCTAAGTTACCGGCTTTTATGCTCTCAGCCAAATCATCAAAACCGACGATATCCGCACCTGCTGCTTTCGCTGCCTCGGCATTGGCTGCCTGAGCAAACACAGCGACTCGAGGTGTTTTACCAATTCCATGCGGCAATACAACGGCACCACGCACGGTTTGATCCGATTTACGCGGGTCTATGCCTAAATTGATACTAACATCAACACTTTGATTGAACTTAACCGGAAATTCCTTGAGTAAGCTAACAGCTTCTACTACCGTATATACCTTACCAGGAAGCAGTTTTTCTTTAATCAAACGAAAACGTTTACTGAGTTTAACCACGTTCGCGCCCTCCTTCAACTTCGACACCCATATTACGCGCTGTGCCAGCTATTGTGCGCATTGCTGCTTCTAAATCACCTGCAGTTAAGTCAGGCATTTTAATCGTTGCAATCTCAGCCAGCTGTTTACGAGTAATTTTACCGACTTTATTTTTGTTGGGGATGCTACTGCCTTTATTGATCGCCGCTGCCTTCATAATTAAATAGGAAGCAGGGGGGGTTTTGATAATAAATGTAAAGCTACGATCGGAGTACACCGTAATCACGACTGGCATCGGCATACCTTTTTCTGCACTTTGAGTACGTGCATTAAAGGCTTTGCAAAATTCCATAATATTCACCCCTTGTTGTCCCAAAGCAGGACCAATAGGTGGTGCAGGATTAGCCTCGCCGGCTTTTACCTGTAACTTCACATAGGCTTGAACTTTCTTTGCCATGTTTACCTCCGGGTCTAACGCCTAGCATTATCGCTAAGCTTCCCATTGACGATTTTTATCCCCTTTTAAGGGTCCTACAATGCATCAAGCTTTTTTAACTTGACCAAACTCTAATTCAACCGGTGTGGAACGACCAAAAATAATGACTGAAACCCGCATGCGATTTTTTTCATAGTTTACTTCCTCAACTTCACCATTAAAGTCAGCAAAAGGGCCGTCCACAACACGCACCACTTCACCAACCTCAAACAAGACTTTAGGCCGAGGCTTATCCACGCCTTCTTGCATACGCTGTAAAATCTTATCCACCTCTTTACTGCTCAGAGGCACTGGCTTATCACTGGTTCCACCGATAAATTTAATCACGCCTGGTGTCTTTTGAACGAGATACCAGCTATCTTCATCCATATCCATTTCGACTAAAACATATCCCGGATAAAATTTGCGTGCCGTTTTGCGCTTACGACCTTGATGAATTTCGATCACTTCTTCAGTCGGCACAATAATTTGGCCAAATTTCTCCGTTAAACCTTGTTGTTTAACCCGTTCATTTAAAGCATCTAAAACTTTGCGTTCATAACCTGAGCGTGCTTGTACGACATACCATTGCATCGATCCATGCGCAGTTTTTTCCTCTGTTGTAGATAGTTTTTCATTAGGTGAAACAGGATCGTTCGACGATTGCTCTGAAACATCGGAATGAAGTTCTGTTTTTTTATCTGTCATAAGTTAACTATCCTCTTCATTTACGCTGTTAAAAAAGCAACTGCCCATAATAAGAGTGTATCTATACCCCATAAAAATAAGCCCGCCACAACAACCATCGCCATCACAATCAAAGTAGTACGCACCGTTTCTTCTCGTGTTGGCCAGACTACTTTGCGTAGTTCAGCACGTGAAGCTTGTGCAAATGCCCAAAACCGCCGCCCTAGTACCGTATAAAAAAATAATGATGCCAACACAAGTGCGTCTATTATCCAGCCTATCAAGCGAATAGCAATGGCCTGGTGAGAAAAATAATTATTGGCATAAATAGCCAATAGTAAAATAACTCCCATCATTATCCAGATTATGGAGTCTCTTTTAGTGGCCTTGTTTTCAAGCTTTGCGTTCTTCATTTTTACCTTGCCAAATAGATTTTTGGCAGGCCAGGAGGGAATCGAACCCCCAACCTGCGGTTTTGGAGACCGCCGCTCTGCCAATTGAGCTACTGGCCTAATTCTTTTAACTTGTATTCTTTGTCTTTTGGAGCCCACAACCGGGATCGAACCGGTGACCTCTTCCTTACCAAGGAAGTGCTCTACCACTGAGCCATGTGGGCCTGCATGCATTACTCATTGCATTTAAATTATTGCCGTGCTGCCACTTACGCCCTGCATCGCTTTTTTTGGAGCGGGTGATGGGAATCGAACCCACATAGCCAGCTTGGAAGGCTGGAATTCTAACCGTTGAACTACACCCGCAAGCATATCTAAAAAAATAACTGGTGGAGGGGGAAGGATTCGAACCTTCGAAGGCTGAGCCGGCAGATTTACAGTCTGCTCCCTTTGGCCGCTCGGGAACCCCTCCTCAAAATCGAGGGGCTATTTTGCGAAAGTCAAGGCTGGATGTCAACCACTATTCTCATTACAATACATAAAAGTTTTTTTGAGTACTCTTCGCACTTAAATTTTTCTCTGTGTTGCCGCTCAATTCGCAATCCTCATGTATATTGTATACACCAGATTGCTGCATGCACGCGGCACTTGCCAAAAAACTAATTGCTGTGGGTAATTTTTTATGCATTTTCAAATGAATATCTATTCTGCTGCGGTGACACTTTTTTTAGTCATGGATCCGCTCGGAAATATTCCGGTTTTTTTATCATTACTTAAACAAGTTGATCCAACGCGTCGCACCAAAATTATTTTGCGTGAAAGTTTAATTGCGTTTGTTATCTTGACGCTTTTTTTATTTTGTGGAAAACCTATCTTAGCTAGCTTACATATTAGTGAAGAAGCTTTAGGCATCGCCGGTGGAATTATTTTATTTCTTATAGCAATTAAAATGTTGTTTCCTATGGGACAAAAAATAGCGGAACAAACGCAAGGAGAACCTTTTATTGTTCCTATGGCCATTCCTTTGCTCGCTGGACCTTCTTCCATGACCACTGTCATCTTATTCGCCAGCCAAGCACCTCATCAAATGGGCAAGTGGTTTACCGCCTTAGCGGCCGCATCATTGATAGCGACACTCTTACTTTTAATTGCCGTACCCTTACAAAAATTGTTGGGTGTCAAAGTCATTGCGGCATTAGAACGTTTAATGGGGATGATATTAACCACAATTGCTGTACAAATGTTTTTAACGGGTCTCGGTACCTACCTAAGCAGTCTTGGCTAACAACACTTTTTTCAGAATGGCTAAGGCTTCATCCAATTGTTCTTTACTGATGACTAAAGGTGGTGCTAAACGAATAACGGTATCGTGCGTTTCGTAACTTAATAAACCATGCTCTAATAATTGTAAAACAATCGCACGACCTTTCGCGTAACGTGAGTCAAGTTCTATACCGATAAATAAACCTTTTCCGCGAATTTCTTTGATTAACGGGGACGAAATTTCTAATAGACGTTGATGCAAATAATCACCTAACTCTTCTGAACGCTGGATTAGATTTTCATCAAACAGGGTATTTAAAGCTTCTAACGCAACAGTTGCGGCTAGAGCATTACCGCCAAAAGTACTGCCGTGATCACCCGCTGCAAAAACATTCATGACATCCCGACGACTTAAAAATAATGATACCGGTAATAAACCACCGCCTAATGCTTTACCTAAAATCAAAGCATCCGGTTTAACGTTTTCATGTTCGCAGGCTAAAAATTTACCGGTTCTACCTAAACCAGTTTGTATTTCATCAAGAATAAGTAGAACATTACGTTCTCGACAAATTTGTGCAACGGTTTGCAAATAGCCTTTAGGCGGTACAACAATGCCACGTTCACCTTGAATAGGCTCAACCAAAAAAGCAGCTGTATTAGGAGTTATTGCCGCCGCTAAAGCTTCTGCATCACCATATTCTATAGTTTTGAACCCTGGCGCAAAAGGACCAAAACCAAACTGATACTGTGGCTTTGATGACATACCCACCACGGTTGTTGTACGACCATGAAAGTTGCCTCGACAAACAATGATTTCGGCTTGGTTCTCTGTCACTTTCTTTACAGTGTAAGCCCATTTTCTAGCGGCTTTAATTGCTGTTTCTACCGCTTCCACACCGGTATTCATCGGTAAAGCGCAATCCATCTGCGTTAAATCAGAAACACGCTTTAAAAAAGCACCCAACCGATCACTATAAAAAGCGCGCGAGCAAATCGATAAACGTTGCGCTTGTTGTGTTAACACCTTTACTAAGCGCGGATGACTGTGCCCATGACTGACTGCGGAATAAGCACTCATCATATCGATGTAGCGCTTACCAGAAATATCCCAAAGCTCTGCACCTAAGCCGCGACTGAGCACTACGGGCAAAGGATCGTAATTGGCCGCACCATAATGTTGTTCAAGCTCGATAGGGTTATTATGCATTTGGTCGTTAGAAAAGATGGATTGTCGATCAACGATAACGCTTTGCTTACTCATTTAGTTTAAACTCCAAAAATACTTAGCAATATTTCTTGAATGAATCTTTCCGTTTTTTGATTCTTATCATGATAAGGGTTGTATTCAACCACTTCAACCAATAAGTTGTGACGCTTGGCGTAATTGGATCAGTACTTGGCATAAATCCTCTCCTGAAATACCATTTGCTTCTGGCACAGCAACGCCGGGTGCATCAAAAGGATCAATAGCATCTAAATCCAAATCCAGAATTGTTTCTTTAATAGGCAATCGCTTCAGAAAATACGGTATCTAACGCTGTACAATTGCTTGCATAGTATAGATACGTACACCTAAACGCTGTAATAATTTTTCTTCTTCCGTTTCAAAACTACGAGTGCCAATTAAAACCAGGCGTTTCGGATTTATTTTAGGACGAGGTATAGCAATCTGTGTGAGCGTAGTATCACCATAACCTAAAAGTGTCGCTAAGGGCATACCATGAATATTACCAGTCGCTGTCGTTTCAAACGTATGACTATCCATGTGCGCATCGATCCAAATTAAGCCCAATTCTCCATTTTGTTGCTGTGCTAGCGCCGCCGCGACGCCACTCCAAGTGCCTATTGCACAGGAATGATCTCCACCCAACACAGCAAAAGGTTGATGTTGTTGAATTAAATCGTAAGTTATAGCCGCTAATTCAGTATTAAGTTCTACCACACGTTGCAAGCTATGGCTTTTATCGCCACTGCGAGGCTTTAATATAGCTTGCCAATGATTGGGTAAATGATGTTCGGATAGTTTTTGCTCTAAGCGATTATTCTGCAGTTGCAACGGACCTTCGGCGCAACCTACATCATTCGCTGCGATACCGGACGCGTAAGCAATTAAGGATAAGGAAGTTGTAATAGTGTTATTAACTTGGTTTTTTTTTAAATAAAAGGTCTAATAATTTTTAATCTATATTCAGAACTCCGTTCATGGCTAAACATTATATACCGATTCCAGATTAACGCTGTGACCTATGAAAAAAACCCTCTATCATAAAAAAGGACATTGTGATTAGCAATGTCCTTTGATCAGGAGCGACCGTAATGAGCTTCCCAACAACAAATAATTTTAATAGAAAAGCCTACGCTTAACGCAATTTCATTGCAGGGCTATTAATATGTTGTTGTTCACCATTCTGATTATTGGCAGAAAAGAATGTACTTAAACATTTCTCAGTGTGTTTTCTTGCTTGCTCAGACTGTGATTTTAGGCCAGATATTAAATCGAAAGCATTTACTATTTTTTCAGCAATGAAGTCAAAATCTAATGAATTCTGAGGAATAGTGTGTTGCAAAATTTTCATCATTGCATCTGCTTCGTCTTTATTCTCAAGTTCAAAATATGCTTCCGCTTCTCCTGCACTATCCACAACGTCTCCACCCCCATCCCATTCAGAATGGTTACCTTCCTTATTGCTTTCATTTTCATTATCGCTATCATTATCTTGAACATTTTTGAATTTTTTCAAGAGCGCATTTTTAATTGCCTCGTGCAAATTAAGATTATTAGAATCGCTTGTAACTTCTTTAGGAGCAGTTGCTTCGACTTTTTTAAGTTTTATACCGTCCCTAATTGCCGCCAGCAAATTGTCTCTGTCACTACCACTAGTAGCAACAATTGATTCTTGTCGTTGCAGGTTAGTTTTAGAAGACGGTAGAATCGGAGCAAAAGGAGGAGCAGGAGGAGGAGGAGGAGCAAACGATGATGTTGTTGACTGGCTACTTGATATTTCAGATTTTTGGGCAACCTGCTGCGTTTCATCTTCTGTAATCAACTTAGAACTTGATTGGATACTCTGTATTGTATTAACAAACATTTGCTTACGCTTTGCTACAAATGTTTGAACAATACTATCTAAATTTTCTTTGAAACCTGCATTTTGATTTAAGTCAAAATAATTTTGATCATGTAATCCCTTTACTATTGCTATAGAAACCTTTAGAGATATTTTCTTATCCCCTTGCATGATAAATTTCTGTCTATTAAATAATTTACTTCCCAACCAATAAGTTAAGAATTTTGCCCAATAAACAATACGCCATGAATCTGATGTTAATTGCGGCTTATTTTCAATCGAATGCTCTTTTGGCAAAAAGTAACGTAATAGATCCGATTCATTATATTTTTCCACGATAAATGCGACTAAACAATTAAAAGCATCAGTATATTTTTCTTGCTGAACAGGATCGTAATGATCAAATTGATGTTTTGCAAGAAACGACGCAAACTCTAATTCCCCAAGACGGTTCATGTATTTAAAAAATTTTTCAACGAGATGAAAAAGTTCTAATTGATAATTACTTGGATCATTTTTATCAAGATTTTTAACATTCTTGAAAAATTCAGTTGTAATATCTAATGTCTCGCGGTTTAGACCGGTAGATTTTATCTGTGCCATATCAATTACCTTAATTTTATTATTGTTTTAATAATTTTCATGATGGTTATATTGCCATCATTTAATTATTTTGATGGTTAGAAGCTAAGTAATGAGTTAAAAATATCTCGAAAATTTTGCTAATGAGGTTTATAACAATCATGTACTGGCATAGCAGAGTAATGAATAAAGCTTAATGAAATATTAAGATCGAAGAAAATTTCTTTTTGTAGATAAATAACTGCTAGTTTGCTGCTTTACATCCGGATGCGAATCTCACTTCGACCGATAAAAAAATTACTTGTATTAAAAATTAACCTTTCCTATGCAATGCTGGATGGGTTTAAAGTTTATTGTAAGTTCAAGCAAAAACTTGATATATCCTAAAAGAGGGCTAACAATAGATCTATGCAACCCCTTGCTCCACTCATTAAAGATTTAGCCGTCATACTCGGCGTAGCCAGCTTAGTCACACTTTTATTTCAAAAAATAAGACAACCTGTGGTATTAGGCTATCTATTATCCGGAATTATTGTCGGTCCGCATGTTCCTCCCTATGACCTCGTTACCGATGTACCCAGTTTACATACACTCTCCGAGCTGGGCGTTATCTTTTTGATGTTTTCTCTTGGGTTAGATTTTAGTTTTCATAAACTTAAACGTGTAGGAACACCCGCTATTGTAACGGGTTTGTTTGAAGTGTTAGTTGTTTTATTGATTGGTTTCGCTCTAGGAAAAATATTAGGCTGGTCTGTTTATGATTGTATTTTTTTAGGTGCTGCGCTTTCCATCTCGTCGACAACCATTATTATAAAAGCCATGGAAGAATTGGGTTTGAAAAGCAAACACTTTGCCGAACTCGTGTTTGGAGTGTTGATTGTTGAAGACTTATTGGCCATTTTATTACTGGCTGGACTCTCTATTTTAGTCGGGACACATGCGGTTATTTCTGCGACACTCGCAGACTCTGCCATTAAACTTTTTATCGTTGTCGGTAGTTGGTTTTTAATCGGTTATTTTTTAATTCCTACTTTAATTAGAAAATTAGTGGATGTTGCGAATCAAGAGACCTTAACTATCGTTTCGGTGGCGCTGTGTTTAATATTGGTCTGTATTGCGGCATACTTCGGCTATTCTACGGCATTAGGTGCCTTTATTATGGGCTCGATATTAGCTGAAACGGATTTAATTCAGTTTATTGAACAATATATGCGCCCTATTCGTGATATTTTTGCGGCGGTGTTTTTTATTTCGGTAGGTATGCTTATTGACCCTAGTATGATCCTACAAAATATTTGGATAGTTTTACTCATTTCCATCATCACTATCTTTGCCAAAATCTTTGCTACGGGGACCGGCGCTTTAGCCGCGGGTCAGAGTTTAAGCACTTCGGTGCGCGCAGGTTTTAGTATGGCGCAAATTGGCGAGTTTTCATTTATTATTGCAGGATTGGGCCTGACATTACAGGTTACACGACCAGCACTCTTCCCGATTATTATTGCCGTATCGGCCGTCACTACTTTTACTACACCCTATCTCATTATGTCCTCAGCTGCGCTAAGTAAACTATTGGAAAAAAATCTTCCTATACGTGCAAAACAACTATTAATCCATTACACAATACTTATCCATCGCTATTTAAGACTGAAGAAAAAGCGTGTGATGTATAGCCAATATATTACTCGACTACTTATTAATAGTGTTATGGTGGCGATTATTTTCAGTTTGAGTGAAAAATGGATATTTCCAAAAATTAGTGAATGGATCAACTCAACGTATTGGGTAAATACCTTAAGTTGTCTGATTGCTTTATTATTAGCTTCACCCTTTATCTGGGGTATGATATTTGCTTATCGTGCTTTCCCACATCGACGCCATGCCGCTATTCGACCTATCATCGCCATAGGATGGATTTTTACTTTAACCGTCATCATTACCTTAGCCGTTACTTATTTCCATACCTGGTCTATTATTTTATTGTTAATCATTATTTCGTTAACATTATTTAGTTTATTACATAAACCGTTGCAAAAATTTTACCCCTGGTTAGAAAAAAGATTTCTAGCCAATATTAAAACACCTAGCATTCAAGAAACTTCCAAGGATGAATTAACCGCCTGGGGCATTAATTTAAAAGGAACTGATATCCAGAATAATTATTATTTTATCAATAAAACCTTACAAGAATTAAACCTTGCGGAACAATTTGGCATTCATGTGGTTGCACTTTATCGTGGCCCTAAAATTATTTTGACTCCGCAACATCATGAAAAAATTAGGCTTTACGATAAGTTGTTTATTTTAGGTAGCGATGAACAAATTGATAGCTTTAGCCAATTATTGCAGGTCACCACCTACCAAGAAGAACTAGAATTATACAATCATCTTGAATTAAAAACTTTTTTACTTGATAAAAGCCATCCTTTTGTAGGACTTAGCATTGAAGAAGCTATGCAGAAAAATCATATTGACGGCATAGTATTAGGCATGGAACGCAAAGGTGTCAGAAAAATTAATCCCAGTAAAGACACCCTTCTGCGCAAAGAAGATCTCTTGATTTTGTTAGTTTATAAAGCCTCGACTTAGCATCACCTCTTTGTCATTGCGAACGCATAGTGCACGACAATCTAAGAAATTCTATAATTGAATGGCCACGGCCATTTCATTCGCTCGCCATGACGATGATTTTTTTATACTATTATGCAAGAATTTTGATAGCATACAGGCTAAGAGCAGCTACGGTTTTTGCCATATTACTGATTTGAGTAAATATCGACTATTAGAACCCTTTGCTTACCTACACTTAATGAATTACACATAAAGAGGCAGATCATCATTATTAAGCAGTTTTTTCATCGACTATTCCCCAAAAAAATAGCTCACCCACAAGCCCAAATTATCCCTAGGGCTGAACATACTATTTCACGCAAAGATATTAATCCTAATGCGCTCAAGGTTTTATATCGGCTGAATCAGCACAAATACAGTGCTTATTTAGTAGGTGGGTGTTTACGTGATATTTTACTCAAGCAAAAACCAAAAGACTTTGATATTGCCACCAATGCCAGTCCTGAAAATATCAAAAAACTTTTCCGTAATTGTTTATTGATTGGCAGACGCTTTCGTCTTGCGCATATACGCTTTGGCCGAGAAATCATTGAAGTCAGCACCTTTCGGGCACAAAGCAAAAAAAAATCCTTTAAACATCGTAAGATTGCCACACACGGTATGCTATTACGCGATAATGTTTACGGAACAATCGAAGAAGATGTTTGGCGACGAGATTTTACTATGAATGCGCTCTACTACAATATCGCTGATTTTTCTTTAGTCGATTATTGTGGTGGACTTGCCGATATACAAAATAAAATAGTACGAATTATTGGCGAGCCCCGATTGCGTTATCAAGAAGATCCCGTTCGAATATTACGGGCGATACGCTTTGCTAGCAAATTAGATTTTGAATTGGATCCGGCTACCGCAGAGCCCATACAAGAACTTGCACCCCTACTGCGTCATGTACCACCCGCTCGCTTATTTGAAGAAGTACTTAAACTTTTTCATCATGGCCAAGCTTTAAAAACCTATCAACTACTCCAGCAATATCAATTACTCAACGAATTATTTCCGCAAGCTAAACAAGACTCTCTAGACGACACGAACGACAAAATTCTAGAACTAGCCTGTGAAAATACTGATAAACGTATTCATCAAGGAAAAACCGTTTCCCCAGCATTTTTGTTTGCCGTGTTTTTATGGCCTAGCGTACAAAGCAAAGCCGAACAACTCATTACCCAACACACCCCCACATTTATTGCCTATCAACATGCAGTAAGTGATGCATTGAGCAAACAACAGAAATTAATTACCATCCCGCGCCGTTATAGTACTGCGATTCGTGAAATATGGGATTTACAATACCGATTATTACAACGACGTCCTTATATGCTGTATCGTTTAATAAATCATCCTCGCTTTCGCGCCGCTTATGATTTTTTATTATTACGTGCCGAAATCAAGGAAATAGATCCAAGTATCGCGAGCTGGTGGACTCACTTTTTAGAAGCGGACGATGAAACCAAGAAACAATTAATTCAAACCATCACGCAAACACCTCGAGGAACCAAACGCCCCAAAAAACGAGGAAGAACAATATGAATGGAATTGAACCCGGACTTACTCAGTCGGCTAGCTGGAAAAATTTAAACCAACATTTTTTGCTGATTAAAAAAACACCACTCGCAGAATTATTTCTAAGTGATCCGCTGCGCGCTAAAAAATTTACATTAACCGAAAAAAACTTACATTTTGATTATTCAAAAAATCCGATAGACGAAAAAACACTGACTTTGTTAACACAATTGGCAAACCATACTCATCTGAAAAAACAGATCAATGATTTATTTTCAGGCGCCTGTGTAAATATCACGCAACAACTCCCTGCCTTACACACGGCATTACGCGACCCTAGAAAATCTGGATTAATCGTGAATGGCGAAGATATCTTAGTCAAAATTCACGCTTGTTTAGATAAAATGCAACATTTTGCAGAACAAATACATCAACACCAATGGCTAAGCTTTAGCGGTAAAAAAATAACCGACGTTATCAATTTAGGTATAGGTGGATCAGATTTAGGTCCTTTAATGGCTGTCCATGCATTAAAGTCTTTCCAACAAAACTCATTACATTTTCATTTTATCTCACAAATCGACAACCGAACATTACAAAGCTTGTTAGAAAAAATTAACTTAGAAACCAGTTTATTTATTATTACCAGCAAATCCTTTAACACTTGTGAAACACTGTTGAATGCTTCTACATTGCTAAAACGATTTCAAGAAAAATTTAGCCCAGCATCGAGCAAACCACATTTTTTAGCCGTCACTAGTGAAGTTGAAAAAGCTATCGCATTCGGTATCGATCCTGAGTGTATATTTCCGCTCTGGGATTGGGTCGGTGGTCGTTATTCATTATGGTCTGCGGTTGGTCTACCCATTGTTTTAGCTATCGGTATGTTAAATTTCCGTGAATTGCTAAGCGGCGCACATGCTATGGATCAACATTTTTTTCAACAAGCTTGGTTATCTAATATGCCGGTGTTGTTAGGTCTATTGGGTATCTGGCAAGTCAATTTTTTTCAATCTTCAGCCCATGCAGTTTTACCTTACGATTCGGGTTTAAAGTATTTTCCAGCTTATTTACAGCAATTAGAGATGGAAAGTAATGGTAAATCGACACGCATCGATAGTGAACCCGTGGATTATCCCACCTGTCCGATTATTTTTGGTGACATTGGTTTAAATGCTCAACATGCGTTTAATCAATTGTTTCATCAAGGTACGGTCAATTTTTCAGCTGATTTTATTTGTACGTTGCGTGATCCTAAACTCAATATTCAGCATCATCAACATGTTATCGCTAGTGCTTTAAGTCAAAGTAAGGTCTTTATGGAAGGCTGCCACAGTGATATTAGCTATAAAAATTTACGCGGAAATCATGCCAATAATGTGCTGGCACTGAATGAATTGACTCCTTTTAGTTTAGGACAGTTGATTGCACTTTATGAACATAAAGTCTTTGTGCAAAGTGTCATCTGGCAAATTAATCCGTTTGATCAATGGGGCGTGGAATATGGAAAACAATTAAATAAAAAGATATTCCAAAATTTAAATAATCCTAGTCAGCAGATGCAGGCAAGTTTAGATTCTTCAACGCAGGCGCTGATTCAACTCTATAAACAGATTAATAGCCCGTAAAATATCTATAACAATTTGCTCTATTTCACCATAAATTAAAAGCATCTATTTATATTAGGCACACTCGTTGAGCGCTGATATACTTAACATTTAAACCACCAAGGTTAACGAATGGATATTGCAGATTCCAAGCCTTTTTCATCCGCAAAAGTCGAAGTTAAAAAACGTAACCGACAAAAAGTGGCCTGGCCAGCCTACGAACTGGCTTTTTTGGATCATGATTTTTTACTGCATAAATCATTACGTTCAGTACGTTTACAATTAGAATTGTTAAAACCAGAGCTCTCGCAACAAAAGCTAAAAATCGAATCCACTATTGTTGTATTTGGCAGCGCTCGCGTGATCGATCCGGAAGTGACCAAGCAACAACTTAAGCAAGTGCAACAAAAATTAAAACAGAATCCACAAAGCACTTCTGCCAAAAAAGAGGAAAAACTGCTAAAAAATCAACTCGAAAAAGGCAAATATTACGAAGAATCGCAACGTTTTAGTCAAATAGTCTCTGAAAAGTGTCAAAAAAATCGACGTCGACATTTCGTCATCGTCACTGGCGGTGGGCCTGGCATCATGGAAGCCGCCAACCGCGGCGCTCAGGATGTCAAAGCAAAAAGTATCGGTTTAAATATTGTGCTACCGCACGAACAAAGTCCAAATCCATATATTTCACCGGAGCTCTGTTTTCAATTCCATTATTTTGCAATCCGCAAAATGCATTTCTTGATCCGAGCTCGGGCATTAGTCTGCTTCCCTGGCGGTTACGGAACCCTAGATGAACTCTTTGAAGCCTTAACGCTGTTACAAACCAAAAAAATCAAACCCATTCCTTTATTACTATTTGGAAAAAAATATTGGTCGAAATTAATCGATTTCAATTTTCTAGTGAGTGAAGGCATGATCGATGCTAAAGACTTGAAATTTTTCCGTTTTGTTGAAACCGCAGAGCAAGCCTGGAAAATCATCGCCGAATTTTATAAGTTACCCATGAAATAAAATATGAGTTAATTTCATGGGCATTACAGATACCTTGCTCTATTTTTTACTCTCTATATACACTAGGATGTATCATGAAAGAGAAATAATCTTTCTTAACGGACCATGCCAGGGGATTGTGCATTATTATTTAAACTAAGCTCTGCTCGGCAATTACGTTGAAATTTGTTTTCTTTTTGCAATTCATCTGTTTGTTTTTTCCCTCCCATAGTAGGATATAAAATGTTATTTAAAGCTTGCCAAGGTTTATTTAACTTCCATGCCATAACAGAAGAATCTAAAGGACGTGGCCCCAGCACAGTCTGCAACTTCCCATCGTTACCTCGAGATTTAATTGAAAATGTAATATCTTCTGACTGAAGCGGTATATGATCTTTTTCTATTAATTTCTGGATTGCGGAAATCGTTCGAGTTTCATCGTCCTTGTTAATCATTTTAATTTGGATAAAAAATAAAAGTAATAAAGCAACTAAAGAAATTCTGTACTGAAAACCAGTTTCAGCTACTTTTTTTAAAATATCCGCGCGATCCGGTGGAATTTCTACGACTATATGAAGTTTCTCGCCTGGCTTTAAATTAGCTAGATTGTGTTTAATCTGTAAGCGTAAGTTATCAATATTAATTTTATAATCATAATCTATAGGATTCATTGGATCAGGAGAAAATGACTCAGGATCAAAAACTTTAGCGGTAAGATGCGCATCTGTTTTTTTATTTTTTAATTGTTCATGCTGCAAAGAAAGCTTCGCTTTATAAGTATTAATGGCATTCGGAGAAAAACCAGCTAATGAATCACACAATGGCTTAGTTTTTACATCAAAAGATTGAGCAAATTCTTCTTTTTGGTCTGGTTGAATATTGTCTCTTAAGCCTTCAATTAGTTTACTTTTAATTAATGTCAATTTATTTTGTAATTTTTGCTGAGCATCGACGACGTTCTCTCCTGTTTGAGGCCTACTTAAATGCTTGTTAGCCATCCCTGTAAGAACCTCACGATAAGCTTTTAATACATCCTCTTTCGCTTGCAATTGAATATTTTCATTTATATAGGCATCATTGCTAAAATCCAATTGCTGCTTAGCTTTACCAAGCAAAGCCTCTTTTATATCTTTAACTGCAGCTTGATGGGTTATTTGGATTTGATTTTTTTCTATTTCATTCATAATAAGCACCTCGCCTCTATTTATCTAGATTTAAGTAAAGGACTAGCTAAAGAACTAACTTTTTGTTTAGTAAGTTCTTTAATGTTATTGACTGTCGTACTACAACCCTCACGATCAAGCTTGAATAGGGCTGATTGTTCAGCTATTTTCTTATCTTTTAGTTTAACCTTTTCATTTGAAGAACACAAAATTTGCCGATCCGGATGCGTTAAATTATAAGCCTCAATCACTAATCGGTAATTATACTCACTTTTTTTATTACAATTATTTATACTGACCGTCACAACTGAGTCAGTAAATCGATTCATGACATCTAAAATTTGTGCTCTGGCAACATCTAAGGAAACCGCAGAAAACCAGCTTACTTTTTCATTTTGATATTCGAGTGTATTTTTTTCTCGCGCTATCGACCAGATTTTTTTCTCGTTTCCTAAATCCTGCTCATAACAGACTCTACCATTATCGGCAATTTCATTCTGTTTGTAAAAAGCGCCACCCTGAGCAGTCGCCGCTAAACCCGGGGAATTCTGAAAACTAGCGTTAGGTGAAAAAATTTCGCGACATTGTAAAGGTAAATAACTTTCACCAGGTTCATACCTTGATTCGAGCTTGCTTAGAGGCTCCTCTCGCTGCAACTTTAGCATAGTTTCAAATAGTTTTTGTTGCTGGGTTAACGCTTCGCGATACACGCTTATTTTTGCAATCAATCCATAGAAAACCCGCAGCTTATTTTCATATTTACTTCTGGCTTGTACATTTTTTATAAAATTTTTCTCAGAATTATTTTTAATTAATAGGATAAATTGCTTTAATTGATCCTTTGATAATCGAGCAACTGGGATCGCTTTTTGATTAACGTCATCAATCAGTTGTTTTAGTGGCGTAAAATAATCATTATAAGAGAATATCCAACGACTTTTTATCGCCTCTATGGCTGCCGCATTAATGGCGGTAATAATATGGTGCAACGTTTCCTTTTTTTCATCATCTAATTTATTACGAGTTAGTTTGTCATTAATTGTATTGAAATAATAATCCACTAATGAATCATCATTAAGGGCGATACTTTGTTCCTCCTCGCTACTAGTACTACCATTGTGAATACCACTATCATCGTCATTTTCTTCAGATGTTGGCCTAACCAGTAAATTTGGATAATCTGTTTCCAAGCAACTATCTATTTCCTTATAGCAATTTAATGCTACCG
This sequence comes from Rickettsiella endosymbiont of Xylota segnis, assembly GCF_964019545.1. Taxonomy (NCBI): domain Bacteria; kingdom Pseudomonadati; phylum Pseudomonadota; class Gammaproteobacteria; order Legionellales; family Coxiellaceae; genus Rickettsiella; species Rickettsiella endosymbiont of Xylota segnis. The sequence goes on from NZ_OZ026451.1 coordinate 1,289,309, forward strand.
AAATTAACTGTTCTTTTAAGGCTTGGCGTTGGATTATTTCATCATTTAATTTTTCTTCAGATAAACTACTAATTACATAATGATCAAGTTTGGGAAATAATTGAATATTCTTTTCCTTAAACCAATTCGCAATAAAACCCTTTTCTTTATTATTTAATTCGAGTGATACATCGTGTTTTGTTTTTAACTGCAATCTTTCTTCTATCCATTCCTGAGAGTCCATTAAGGAGTATTTAGTTGCTTTCTCGTTTGAATTATCGTTTTGAAGGACTGAACTGGTTGAAGAGGTACTACTTTCAAGACTTTCGTCATCAGTGGAGTCTCTATTTTCAATGCCAACAGTTTGACAACGTATTATCTTACTTATCTCATAAATGTTATTTTCTGCATCATTTTCTTGATATTTTATATATGCTTGGCTGAAATTGAGTTGTTTCAATACGACACAAAATTCTTCTTGTGTATCGGTGTATTGTAATAAAATTAATTTTTGTAATTCCTCACTTGAAAAATTAAAATCGCTATCCATTAATTTTCTTTCTAGTTCACTCATAGATCCATTCTCCGATTTTTGTAATTGATCTTTAAAGTTAGAAGTAGCATTCAAAAGTTCTCTGGTTTTTTCTTCTAATTCTGCCTTTTCTTTTTCTAAATTTCCATTTTGTAATTTCAAATCTTGAATTTTTTGCTCTTGACTGCTGAGTTGTCCTGCTAAATTATTTTTTTCAGTGTTCAAATCATCTACACTTTCCTGTAAACCTTTTAGCTCAGTTTTCAATAATCCTATCGTATGAGCATGTTTATTAAGATCTTTCTCTGTCGTTAACTTTTCTAAATCCGTCTTTAATTCGTTTATTTCCAGTTCTTTTGCGGTCAACGCTGCTTCTTGTGTTTCCAGTTTCTTTCCTTGCTTTTCTATTTCAGCTTTTAATATCTCAGCCTTGCTTGCAGATTCAGCCAAATTATCTTTTAATTCGGTTTCTTTTTTTGAAAATTCTGCTATTTGCGTATTGAATTCTTTGATTTCCTCATTTAGCTTGTTTCTTTCTTCCAGCAGTTTACCTTTTGCTCCCTGAGAAAGTTTTTGTATAACTTCAATTTTTTCAGCAGATCGATTGGATTGTTCTGTTCCTAGACGACTGTAATCCTTGATAAGTTGGTCAACTCTTACTGCTAAATCATCTATATCAGTGTTCGCATGAGTTAGCTTTTCGTTAAGCGTCTTTATATGCTGCGTTTCTAATTCCTCAATCTTTGCTTTCTGTTCAGATTTTTGATCCACCGCTGCAGTGAATTCAGTTACTTTTCCTGCTAATGTTTCTCTCTCTTGCTTTAAGTATTTTCTCTTTTCTATTAAATTGTTATTTTCTAAATTAAATCCTTTTAGCTTTTGCTTTTGCGCACTGAATTGTTCTTCTAAGCTATTCTTTTCTGTATTCAAAGTGTCTACATTTCCATGTAATTTGTTCAACTCAGTTTGTAATGATTCTATCATATCAGTAAGTCCTTTGATTGCTTCCTCTGTCGTTAACGTTTCTAACTCTGTCTTTAATTTCTCGAGCTCATCCTCTTTTGCAGATAAATTCGTTTTATGTTTTTCAAGCTGTTCTTGCTTCGTCTCTATTTGTGTTTTTAATTCCTTTACCTCAGCTTCTGATTTATTCAAATTAGCTGCTAAACTAGCCTCAGCTCTTTGATATTCTGTTAATTTCGTATTGAACTTTCTTATTTCCTCATTTAAAGCATTTTCGTTTTCTAACAACGCATCTTCTGATTTCTGAGAAAGTTCTTTTATAGCATCAATTTTTTGAGTAGATCGACTAGCTTGTTCTGTTGTTAGGCTTTCGTATCCACTAACAAGTTGTTGAACTCTTACTATTAAATCATCCAAATCCTTGTTTGCTTGAGCAATATTTCCTTTTACTGCTTTCACAAGATTTCTTTCTACCTGGCCAATCTTTACTTCCTGTTTAGATTTGTTATCCACCGCTGCAGAAAATTCTTTTGTTTTTTCTACTAACTCTGTTTTATCTTTCTCTAAGTTTACTCTCTCATCTGCTAACTTTTGATTTTCTGAATTAAACCCTTCAAATTTTTGTTCTTGTTCGCTGAGTTGTCTTGCTAAGCTGTCTTTTGCAGTATTTAAATCATCTACACTTTCCTGTAAACTTTTTAGCGCATTTTCCAATGACATTATTTTCTGAGCATGTTCTATAAGCTGATCATCGGTGGTTAATCTCTCTAATTCCGTCTTTAATTCCTTTATCTCTCTCTCTTTTGCAGTCAATTGCTTTGTTTGCGTTTTAATTTTTTCTCCATGCTGTTCTATTTCAGTTTTTAATGCTGATACCTCGGTTGCAGATTCAGCCAATTCAACCTTTAATTCAGTTTCTTTTTCTAAAAATACTTTTAATTTGTTATTAAACCCTTTTATTTTTCCATCTAAATTGTTTTTACTTTGCAGCAATTCACCTTCTGCTTCCTGCAAAAGTTCTTCTATGCGTAAAAACTTTTGTGCAGATCGTCTGGACTGCTTTGCTTTTAAGCTTTCGTATCCATTTACAAGTTGATCAACTTTTCCTATTAAGATATCCATGTTAGCTTGATTAAGTTTTCCTGTAATCGCCTTTAAAATATTTTCTTCTAACTGGCTAATCTTTACTTCCTGTTTAGATTTGTTATCCACCGCTGTAGAAAATTCTTTTACTTTTCCTTCTAATTGCGTTTTATCTTTTTCTAAGTTTGTTTTCTCACCTGCTAACTTTTGATTTTCTGAATTTAACTCTAGAAGTTTTTGCTCTTGAGTGCTGAGTTGTCCTGCTAAGCTGTCCTTTGCAGTATTTAAATTATTTACAATCTTCTGTAAATTCATTAGCTCATTTTCCAACTGAATTATTTCCTGAGCATGTTGTTTGAGCTCATCATCACTGATTACTTGACTTAACTTTGCCTTTGATTCTTTTAACTGTTCTTCTTTTACAGTCAATTGCTTTGTTTGCGTTTTGAGTTTTTCTCCATGCTGTTCTATTTCAGTTTTTAATGCTGCTACCTCAGCTTCAGATTCAGCCAAATTATGTTTTAATTCAGTTTCTTTTTCTAAAAATCCTTTTAATTTGTTATTAAACCCTTTTATTTTTTCATCTAAATCGTTTTTACTTTGCAGCAATTCACCTTCTGCTTCCTGAGAAAGTTCTTCTATGCGTAAAAACTTTTGCGCAGATCGTTTGGACTGTTCTGCTTTCAGGCTTTCGTATTCATTGACAAGTTGATCAACTTTTTCTATTAGGATACCCATGTTAGCCTGATTAAGTTTTCCTCTAATTGCCTTTACAAGATTTCCTTCTAACTGGCCAAGCTTTACTTCCTGTTCAGCTTTTTCATCAACCGCTGCAATAAATTCTTTTGTTTTTTCTACTAATTCTGTTTTATCTTTCTCTAAGTTTACTCTCTCACCTGCTAACTTTTGATTTTCTGAATTAAACCCTTCAAATTTTTGCTCTTGAGTGCTGAGTTGTCCTGCTAAGCTGTCCTTTTTATTTTTTAAGCTTCCTACACTATTTTGTAAATCCCTTAGCTCATTTTCCAATGACACTATTTTCTGAGCATGTTCTATAAGCTGATCATCGGTGGTTAATCTCTCTAATTCCGTCTTTAATTCCTTTATCTCTCTCTCTTTTGCAGTCAATTGCTTTGTTTGCGTTTTAATTTTTTCTCCATGCTGTTCTATTTCAGTTTTTAATGCTGATACCTCGGTTGCAGATTCAGCCAATTCAACCTTTAATTCAGTTTCTTTTTCTAAAAATACTTTTAATTTGTTATTAAACCCTTTTATTTTTCCATCTAAATTGTTTTTACTTTGCAGCAATTCACCTTCTGCTTCCTGTGATAGTTCTTCAATAAATTCAATTCCTTGAGTAGATCGATTAGCTTGCTCTATTATTAGGTTTTCGTATTCATCAGCAACTGTAACGACTTTTCCTAATAAATCATCTAAATTTGCGTTTTTAAGACTTTCCTCAACGGTTGGTATAGTCTTCGTCGCTACATTTGAAAATTCTTTAAATTTTTCTAGAGTTTTAGCTAATAAATCTAAACTTTGTTTGATGGTAAGCAAACTATTATCACACTGATTAACTAACTCAATTAATTGTTTGCATGAGGACAAACCTTCTTTAGATAGTTGCAAAAGTAGTGCTCCAAGAGCAGACACGTTCACATCGACTATTCCCTTCTGATCTAATTCTTTGGGTTGCAGCGCTTGCAAAAATACCACCATGAATAGCTCAAATAATTGAGTATTACCAATATCGTTTGCATTTTGAATAACTAAATCAATAAAGGTCAGTACTCTTCTTGTTAAGAACGGTAAGTCCTGCGTGATCCTCTGTAACATGCCATCAATCTTATTACTACAATCGAATTTAAGTAATTTACAAAAATCTTGTTTTGCAAAAAGAAGTTTCACCGCTTCCAATTGGTCAAGATTTAGTGATTTTTTTTCTATCTGATTTAGTAAAATAGTAAATAATTCACTGTATTGACCCGCATTGGTATAAGACATCAAATTCAATGTTATATCCGCAACAATCTGTCGCTTTTTTAATGTTTCTTCAGAAAGCCCTTTATCAGTTAATACAACATGTTCCAGTAATTGTTTTAATAAATTAAATTTAATTTCAAATTGATCACTAGTATTTTTATCAAGCAAAGTTTCCAAAAATACACAGCTACTAGCGAGAGGAAACAATCGACCCTTTTCAGAACAAAGCAATTTAATAATATCCTGTTTGTGGCGCTGTAAATTATCTGCTTCTGATTGGCTGATGGCATCAATCAGTGCATAAAATTGCTCCAGTTCTTTCTCATTTGGCATATCAGCCATAAATACATCTTGTAAAGCAGAATTGTTAATAATTTTATTAGAAACCCATTGGGACCAATCAGTTAATTTCGAAAAAAATTCATTTACTAGTTCACTATTGGCTTCATTCTGATGATGAGCTGCACGTTTATCACTCACTTCCGGCGGCATCTCATTTAATTGAGCAAGCGTGAGATATTCCTTTGAAAAATCAAATCCACTCGAATAATTAACTTTTCTACAAAATTCAAACCAAAGATCTTTAGCTAAATTGACATACTGATTATAGCTATCAATATTATCTTTTTTTACTGCGTTGTTATTATCATCTGCTAATCGATTACGCCATTTTTCATCTAATTGTTTAAATAAATACGATCTGGGTTGCTGAACAGTTGTATTGCTTTTAATTTTAATAATCTGTTTTAGTTCATTAGATAATCTTGACAGAAGTGCTTCTTTGGCGCTAGTAAATTGATTTTCCCTGTTTTTTAGGATGTTACTAGCTTGTGTTACTACTTCGACGATAATGGCTTTATCTTTAGCATTTAACCAAGGAATCTCTTGATTTTTCCATTGCAAAGACTGTTCTCTATTCGTAATCTTTTGTCGAGCATAGCTCTCCCAATTAGTAATCAATTCTGATTCAGCTTTTTTAAGTTCGTCATATTTTTCTGACACTGATCCATAGTTATAAATACTCACCGCACTACCCGCTTGGCCATTCCGTGCTGCGCGACCAATCGCTTGTTTTTCATCACGTCGATTCGATAATTGATCAGCGTCGGTATAAACTAAGATAACTTTTAAGCCATCAGCTACCTCGGTTCTAATATCCGTACCTCGTTGCAGTCGTGAACTAAGTGTCACTTTACCTGACTGTCCAGCTTCATTAACTATCTCTTGCTCAGATTTTTGTTTTGCATTGGTATCCTCCACTAATGTTAAACCTGATTGTCTCCCTAACTCTTTTGCTTGCAATTTTCGATAGACTTCTGATACCACCTGATCATTATCCAAAAGAATTAATATCGGCTGATTTTTATACGAATTTGAAATCTGTTTAGTAATGGCCGTTATAAGCGCATTGTCGTCCTCAGCATAAACGTTGGGTAATAGTGTTAATTTCGATGGCTGATGACTGGTGGTTTTAAAAATCTTGTTAATACCAAACTGGCTATTAATTTGTTCACGCTCACGCTTATTTCCAGCAGTGGCGGTCATTCCTATTAATTTTTCATAGTTCAGCAAAGATTGTTCAGCATTTTCTGATAATACTAACGGAGCGATAGGTTCAACAAAAAAATCAGGCGCTTCACTTCTTTTTTTACTTTCTTCATTGAGAAGTGTATGTAGAGCATACTGGACATCATAAGTTGAACCGGGTTGCAATTGGTTTTTATCAATAACCATGGCAAATTTTTTGTGATAAATCTGTCCGTTTATATCTATTTCACAAGGAACAATACAATAATGCTCGTTTTCTTTTAAACTGGCTGCGGCATGCATATCCAACAGTAATTCCGCAAGCTTATCTACAGTTTTTTCGTCGGGTTGTTGCAAATGATAGTCATTAACAAAGGTCGATGCTTTGGGTGCTTTATGGCTTTCTGCCAGTATGGCTTGCAATAAAGGATCCAGGTGATCTTTTGTATTAATTTTATCAAGTTTTAAAGGAACGATTTTCTCTAAATAATACGTCGCAATTATTTCATAAACCCAGACATCATAATTAAATCGATCTTTCCCTGCATCTGCATAACGAAACACGGTTTTTTCATCAAAAAAATGATAGTCTGCCTCATCCAAAACTGCATAGCGATTTTTTTTGTTATGAATAATGCCATCATTCACTAACCAACGTTGACGATTAACTGTCAAATTACCGAGTGTTGAATAATTGACACCACCTTTTTCTCTTTGAATTTCCTTGTAATCCGTTTGTGATGAAGACTGATGGATATAACTACTATCTATTAATGCTTTAAGATAAGCTGCTTTAGCTTCCTGATGATCCCGTTCAGAAAGAGCGGATTTAGAACTTAAGTTATCTATGGTTATCTTTTTTAAAGCGAGATAAATATTCCAACTTAAGGAAATAAGACTTTTACCTTGACCGGTGGGGACTTGCAGAATTAAATTTTCATCATCATGGATCAGTGCATACAACAATACCAGCATCTGTGTATCATTCAGCCATTTTCCTGTCTGACGTAATAGCAGCTCACGAATGACTACTAACTTTCTTGCCTTTAGCCAATCATTTTTTGAATCAGTTATTAGTTCCTTACCGAATTTATGTAACTTGATTACCAATTCATCGGTTTTCTTTGCAGCCAGATTGTGTTCTTTACTGTGCGTATTTGCAAAACAAAAAAGCGTGCTGAGATGTTGTTTTTCTTCAGTAGTGAGTGCTCTCTCTCCTTTTAATTTAAAACTCGCTATGACTCTTTTAATGTTGTCTTTATCATCATCACTTTCACCGTAGCTACGTTTGTCTTCCTTTGCATAAATAGTTTCAAAATAATGTAATAAGTTATCTATATTTCCTAAAGCATTTTTGTGGCTTTTAGCATAATCAAGTAAAAACTGAAGCGTTGGTTTCGGTGTTTGTTGATAATAATCAGCTAATGTTTTCAATTCTTTAGCTTCAAGATTCTCCAACAAAGAAGTTAATTGTTGAGCTTGCTCAAACCACTTTTCACTATTTTCTGCTTGATCAATCGCTTGCAGCAAAATAACCCGCTGCTCAATTGATGAATCTTTATATTTTCCATTAAATTTATTGAAAAAATCTGTTGATCCAAATTTTTTTAAGCTTAACTGCAATAAAATTGTCAAACTTTGTTGCCATAATTCAGTTTTATCCTGAGCTAATTTTTTAAGATCCGAAATAAGTTTATTTTTATTTTTTTCATCTTTGTTTTCAGCGACAGCTGATTGAATAAGCGCTAAATAATTCAACCAGTTTTTTGAGTCTTTTTGTTGAATTAAAAATTCTATGCAATCGCTAAAATATTTAACATCATTTAACGCGAAATCTACACACGATGATTTTTGCTTCGGACTTAAGGAACTATTGTGCAATTTACCAATAGCCGATAAAACTTCCTTATTCTCTTCACTTTTTAATAAGGCTAAATTGTTATTAGCTAATGTCGATTTATCATTTTGGCGTTCTTTATCAAAAAGTTTTTCCAGTGTATTAATAGGGAAAAACTGCTCTAAAATATTATTACTGTTTGCTGGTAATAATGTCTCTAAAACAGCTTGTAATTGCGGTAAGCTAATGGCGGTTTTTTCAAAATGAGTATTAAGCAACACATTAACAACAGGGGTTAATTCGTCAAAATAATCCTTTTCCGTGAGTTGTAAGATTTTTTTCTTAAATAATGTCAGATCCATTCCTTCATTGGGTACAGCTAAACAGTTCAAAAGTTTACGAAGAATGGACACATGTTGGTCGCGATGCGCGTTTGATAAATTTCCTTTGATTACTCGTATGAAATCGTTAATTTCATTTGAAGTTAGCTTTCTTAAATCGGCATCTTGTAAACGAATAAAACAATGCGCACTGGTTTTTTTGATGAACTTACGACGCAAACTGATGGCTTGCTCCTCTGTACGCGCTTTAGAAATGTCTTGAATAATACCATTAATTTGGTTTATATCAGGCAGTTTATAGCCCTTTTTAAATTCTGAGAAATCAATAGAATCCAGTTGTATAAATAATAATTTAACTTCAGATTTATTGTTTGCTTGTTTAACTGAATCATTCAAGTCCTTGATTAGATAATTATTATCATAGGAATGAGCAACCCAACCTAGTGTTGTTAACAGCACTGAATCTAAAGGAATCTCATTTTTTATAAGAAATTCATAATAGTCTTCGAGTGTTAATTGGTTTTTATTAGCAGCAAATTGACTTTTAGAAAAATCTAGCACATGACTTGAGCTGTTCAATAAATCAAGCGTAAAGCTGTCTGATAGATTCTTTTTTTGCAAAGCTTGATAGAGCGTTAGCAATTGCTTGAAGTCAAAATGAAGCGATCTTGATTCTTTGTTATCCCAATCGATCAATGAATTTAATCGACTTAAAAATGCAGAAAAATCATTATCATTTAATTGTTGATTGGCTAAGCTATTAAAATAAGTTAATAATGTATTATCCTCTATTTTATTAACACCCTGTGTCGTGCAGGCTAATAAACAACGGACTAAATTATCTTTAGCCTTGATAGAAATTTCTCTTGTATTGATGTTTTCAAAAAATTTGATATACAGATCGAGTTGTTGCTGCGTCACATTGGGTAGACGTTGAACAAAGCGTATTGCTCGCGTCTGCCAGGCTTCTTGTTCTGATATTAATACCTTCATCTCCGGAATATAAGTGCCGCCAGTCGTAGAGTATTGGAATTTACTGAGATGGGCATTTATAGAGGCATCGGGTTGTCCGATAATATTAATGCCTTCATGAATCACGGCATAATAAACACCTGATTGAGTCCAATCCAATTGGTCGAGGTTATTTAATACGCATTGCTGATTTTTCAAGGATTCAGCCATATTTTCACAGGATTGTAAAACTAGTAGCACACGCTCCAACAAAACAGGTATATGCAAAGAATCTTGCTTTGCTAATAAACGTTTTAATGAATCTGAATTAAAAACCAAACCACTTTTTTTATTTATCTCTAGGTAGTCTGTAAAAGATCTAAATGCATTCCAGAGTGAGGAAAAGCGTGAATAACCGACTGAAATAAAATGTTTTTCAACAAGATTCCGCCACAAAATACTATGTTCAGGGTTTTTTAGATTATTTACACAATCAACAATAGCATTGACTTCGGCTTCTTCTAACAATTCCGATAAATTAACCGCTGGATTAACAAAGTATTCTTTCCAATGAGTAAAAAATAGGTGGTCTTTCTCATAGATGGCTTGTGCCAGTTTAAAAAAGGCTGATGCATCGCGTGTAAGTTGTTTTGGACAGCCATAATGATAGAATAACTGACCTAAAGCTTTGAAATTCTTATTGGTTAAAATAGAGGTAAATGAGTCAATAAATTCATTAGATAAAATCTGATTACTTTCTTTCAGATTAGAAGTGCGCAGCCAAGTATTTAGGGAGGCGCGTAAATCAGCATTAGATTCTTCTTCTAAATTTTTCCAGCAGACTTCCTGAAGTTTCTTATTGTTTATCTGGTCAAATAGTCGATAATCCCCTTCGCAATTCTCTACCGCCGGCATAGGGTCTGTTATTTTCAGTGTAAAGGGATTAAGCGATTTTAGATCCTGGGAAGCAGTGTAAGTTAAATCTTTTTGTTCTTTTTCAGCAGAAAAATCTAAAATGAGACTATTGTCCTGTCCCAGCAAAACAGTAAAACCAGCGGGTGGGTTATTTAAAGTAAATGAAAAGCTAAAATGCCTAGCATTCTCCATGATCTTTCTAAGAGCTGCTTCTGTCAGTTTCCCAATGATCTGTTTAGCATCCAGCGAACTACCTACCCATTGATTAAATAATGTCTCCAAATCAGGAATATTTTTTTCTCCACTTCTTTCTAAAGATTCTTTTAATTTATTTAAACTAAGCTGCCATTCGTTGCTTTGACATCTAATCTGAATATCTTTGCGGGTAATCAGCTGAGTTTCATCGCCTGTGAAAAGCTTAGATTGTGGCTTCGGTAACGGTTGCTGTTGCTGTTGCTGTTGCTGTTGCTGCTGTTGTTGTTGCTGCTGCTGTTGCTGTTGTTGTTGTTGCTGCTGCTGCAAACCCACATTAGCCGTTAACGGCCAGCTTCTATTTCCGGGTAATCCCGAATGATTTTTTTCTAAACGAGTCAGTTTTAAGTTTTCTATATTCTCAGTATTTTTTTGCAAAACAGACAAACGAGCACTATGTCGATTAGCTAATACTGCATTTTGTAATTCCTTATAGATAGCTATAATTTTGGTCTTTTCCTGAGAAGGTTTTTCCAGCTCTGGAATACTAATCTGTGTTGTGATCGAATTATCCGCTGTAACATCAATTTTAAGCTTATTAAGTAAGTCTACGTGATGTTGAATTTTTGCATTAAAATGGTGCAACGTGAATTGTTTATCTAATTGCGAGTTATTATCTATCGCATTTAATAAACTAAGAATATTGCTTATATTTTCATTATCTAAGTTTTTCTCGGGTAAAATAATTCCAAAACAATGGAACAAAGGTAATTTTACAGATTGCTTACAGAATTGCTTTAATTCGTTATACAGAATCGCAGTTAAATCAGCTCGATTCTGACTAGCGTCCAGATCAAAACTGACGTCAAGAGCTAAGGATTCAGAACCTGCTTTTTCGCGTAATAGTTTAAATAAAGCCGTTAAACCTGCTTCGCCCATTTGTGCTAATTGCATCAAATGCCATAATTCAGGTGAAATATTATTTGTTTCGTTAAATTTAGGATCCCAATTACTAGCAGCCCAACTTGCTTTTTCCTGAATATAATCCCTTACAGTTATGGATTTGTTGTTTAGCAATGGATAGAGATATAGAGCGGTGTCATCCCAAAGTCCTGCGCGGGCTGCAGATGAAGCGTATTTTTGTTGACTCGACTCTGGCAAATTGGCATCTAGAAATCGGTTTCTAACAGTACAATTTTCTGCGCAAATACAATATTCTTGTAAATTTTTATCATTTTGACATTTTTCTGTCTTGATGGTAATTTTTTGAATAAAAGGATCATTTGTATGAAGTTCACGCAGTAACTCATATCCGTCATCATTTATAGAAAAGTCATTCTTTAGATCAAGAACCACGGTTGGGAGGGTATTTGGTGTCAATCCATCAATTAACTCTTTAACAGAGGATACCGATAATGTTAGTACTCCACTGAGTTCAGCTTCAATCTTGGTCTTTAAATCAGTATATTGCTGCTTTAAGTCTTCAAGTTCTTTTTCTATTCCTAACTGAGTATTTTGCTCTGCAAGTTTAATAAAAATTTCTTCTATAGATTGTAAATTTTTTTGTATTTTCTTTTGCAGGCTCTGCAGGAGTCCCTGCTTTCCAGTTGAATTAGTATTAGCTCTAGCTTCTTCAAAATTTTTATGTATCTCTGAGAGCTGGTTCTGACATTCAAGAAATCTTGCTTTTAGTTGCTTAATTTCTTGATCTTTTCGTTCCTTTTCTTTATTTAATTCTGTTTTATTTGCTCCTATTAGTTGATTTAATGCAGTTTCAACCTTAGTTTTAAAACTATTGAAGTCATCAATTTTTTCAAAATCAGTTAAAGTAGGGGGTCTATCTTTTATATTTAGATTTTTTTTAATTTCTTTACTTAAAAGATTTTTTATTTTCTCCTTAAGATCTTCATTTATAAAATATTCTGCAAATTCTTTATCTACAATTTCTTTTATAACTAAAAATCTTAATACAGAAGTAATATGAAGCATTGTTCTGTAATAATTATTAATTAAAAACTGAAGTCTATCAGAGGGGAGAGATTCTTTTGATTCCTTCTTAAGAGCTTTAATACAAATATTTTTAAAATCTTTCTTGAGCGTATTCAAAGCTGTTTGTTTATTTCTTTTTATAGCAATGTTATTAGTATCCGAATTAAGATCTAATATTTCATTGCATCCTCCCACTTGCTTAGTAAAACTGTCATGCTGGTCACTTGTAAGTCTTATTGCCTGCGAGTTCGATATGGAAGACTTTGCAGTTTGTGTAAAATCTTTCAAATCTTCCATGGACTTTGATGCATCTTCCAAAAAACTAGCTTCAAACACACCCTTAATGGGAGGGTTTTTCTTCCAGAAATCATTAACTTCAGACTTATTATTCTCAGTAAGAAACTTTTTATTATTTTTAAGAAATTCTTGAATAATTCCAATCTCTGATTCAATTATTTTAGGTTTAACTTCTGATTCATTTGTTGTAGCTTTTATAGAACCTGGCATAATAGCGCTTCCTTAAATGGAAAGTCTTTTTATTTTTATTGGTTAAATTTTCCCACATTTATTTTACAAAATAAATATTAAACTTTTATTAAATACAGAAAAATTTTTTACATAAAAAAAATAGCTGGAACGGTTCGAGAAGCTAAAAAAAGGGAAAATTAGGGGTTTTTCAGAAAAAAATGGTTGATGGTCCTCAAAGGAGCCATTAAATAGTGTATTATGCTCTACAATCGAAATCGCAAGACTTTTTCTTTGGGATCGGGTTTAAAATTAATTACTTTAATTGCTTTATTTTCGCATTCAATCCAGCCAAAACGTTTCGCAGCAGCAAGCCCATCTATTTTAACCCGCTTAGCGCCGCGCTGAACTAGTAGATCGATCATAGCACCTACCGTCGTTAAGAGTCGACCGGTTGTATAACTTCCATAGAGTTTACCGGGAGAAGTTTTTAATAGGGTTCCATAATCAAAAATTGGATAACCTTTCTCAACTTGAATAATGTCGGGCAGTGTCAGCAACGTCCCGCTTTCTCCTCCATCGCTATCCTCATGAGTTTCTACTATGGAAACTTCAAAATAGCCCCATAGCAATAACAAAAACAAATGAGCTTGTTCAGAATTTATGGGGTTATCGATAAGTCCAGCAACCTGACTCAATAACTCATCTATGTTTAAATTAATTTTATCAATTTCATTATTGTTAGTCATTGAGTTCACCTTTACAGATTAAGGCGCTGCAGCACCTCCTCCACCCGCAGCTGGACCTGAATTAGATACATCAGCTTTGGTTTGTTTCATTTCTCTTAAACGACGACCTAGTTGCATGCCACCCGCTGAACTTTCACTTAAGCCCTGGCTTGTAGGCATTTGTTGGGTAATCTGTCCAACATCTCGATCGTGCTGGCCACGTATACCTTGCAGCATTGATTCTTCGTGACCACTTTCCTGTGGACCACCTATCCAACGCAGTACTTTATTCGGAACTTCATAAATCATTGAAAAACAACGATTAACAATGGCTAGCACCGCCGCGGCATAGATAGCCATCATAGCGGTTTGGTAAACAATAGCAAAAATATCGCCATTATAATCATTTAAAAATTGCACTGCGATACTAAACCCGTGATTAAATACTGAAAGGGCAACGTACGATAAAATAATCCCAAAAATAAAACCAAATACCATTAACATAGGTCTTAAGAAAACACTGGCAAGCAACATGATCGATTGTTCCGCTTTACCCAAAAAGTCATGCCCTTCTGGATGCGTAATTCCCAATGCCACCAATGGTGCCGCTAAAATTGCCTCTAACACCACTGCAAACCAGGTAATACTACCAAATGCGAACAGGAAGAACGGAATTAATGGCACATAATAGGAAAGAATAGAACCCAAAACAAAATTAATCCCCATCCAAACAGTGAGCATGGGAACTACCAACATCAACAGATTAGTAATCGCTAACATGGCGTTCACTGCACCCCCCACTGTCCAAAAACCCGAAGCAAATCCCGCTGCAATACCTACAATACCTAATCCAGTCATTGTGGCTAACAGAGATATCCAGACCTGCTCTACCATAGATACTAAGCCATTCCCCACTGACGCTAAAGCAACAATGGGATCCATATCTTTATTATTAATTCCATCGGCTAATTTTTTTTCAAAATCCTGCACTCGCGGAAATATCGTATCCAAAATAGCACTTACTACCTTACCAATTGCATTTACATTCGCGGGATGCTCTGGCAGAGAAGGATCCGCCTCATCACCAGGATTATTATTGCTGGCAGCTCGTGTTATTTCTGTTGCCATATAACTATCAATAACACCGTCTACACTCGGCAGGTTATTTTTTAGATTATATATGACATTATCGTCTTTGATCTGAGAAAAGGTATTTGAATCATAATCGGGATTAAACTCAGGATAAATTCTATCGGAAATTGCAAGCTCTCCTGTGTTTTTTCTAATACTTTGATTCAAACGAGCCATATTATAGTAATAGCTACCGGCAAGTATCCAACCTGATTTTTTTGCATTATTAATAAAGTCTTTATATTTTTTACTTCCATCATCCGCTAAAGAGCGTAAAGCAGGCTTTACAATCCCAAAGTAATCCTCTCCTGCATCAACCAAATTATTTTTAAAGGGGTCAAAACTAGTCGAATCTAATTGAATTCTGTTAGCAGGTGTATGCGTTGTAGAAAGAGGGGATATTGTATTAGCAATACTCTTTGCTTGAGCAGTTAAATCCAAGGTCATTTGTCTCATCGCAACACTTGCACTATCATTAGCATTTAAATTGGCCGGGTTATCGATCTGTCCATTATCCGCCTTATTGCCAATAAAATTCCATGAAACCATACCACACATACCTTGTAAATTGCCAAAAGCACCGGATAACTTTCCTGGAAAAGTATAATATCCGCCGATATCTTTTGTATAATCGATGGGCCGACCGGTATTTTTTCCATCCGGCCCTTTACCAGTTATAGCTAGCGAGCTTAAAAAATCAGGCACTACTACCTTTTCATTTGGATCAATGTTGTAATATTGATTAGCTAATGCATTATGTACTGCCAACATACATGCTTCTGATTTTAAAATACTACCTGCTTTGTTAATTAGAAAAGTATTATTAGCCCCTTTTTTTGGATCCAATGATTGAATAGGCTCAATTATCGTTCCGTTACGATTAATATAATTTAAAGTGACATTCCAAACCTCGTCCGCAGCACCAACACCTTGCACCACTACCCACATAACAAGAATTTGTATAAAAGAGTAACCAGTAGCCTTCGGTAGCAACAAACCTATACCGCCGACTGTTCGGAGTGGGATCCAAATCGACGACCATTTCTTACCGAGAAACTCACCCTCATGCGAGGTATTTAAAATGGAAGTAAATAAAACATAACTTAATACTGTAGAAGCCATAACTAATATGATGGAATTAAACGTCCCAAACATCGTTCCTAAAATTTGACTTCCTGTGCCATGTAACACGCCATCCACCACACCAAAAATAGTCGCTAAATACGACATCGATAAATCAGTGCTAGGAGGTGTTAAGCTTAAAGTGTCTGCTAACAACAACGATGGAAATAAGTAAAGGAAGCTGGTTAATAGAAACTTACGCATTATTTTTCTTCCTATTAAAAAATTGATAACTGAACCAATCACGAAAATTACAACCTAAACGACGCTGTTTAATTTGAAATAACCAAAAATGATAACGAAAGATTTGCGTCAAAATAATAATACAAATGCCTAGGCAAGGAAAAAATCCTCGCAAGGAGTGAGTATAGAAGAGGAGATAAACACTATAGCTAACGCTAACGAAGAAAAGAAAAATCCATATCCACAACAAACGCGTAAATTCTTTGCTGCGTTGCATTAAATCGGCTGAAGTTAATTTAAGACGTATCAGTGCTTCTTCAAAGGATTCCTGTGTCTTGGCCTGATCAGGAATAAAGAATTTTTTAATGAATCCGAAAACAGAACGATTGTTTTTTACCAATTGTTGATAGTCTATCCACTTTGGAACATCAACAGCTGGCTTAATTATTTTTTTTATAGCACCAAAAAAACTCACGTATCACCCCGCGGTTTAATATTCTATGTTATCCCGACTGCATCCAACTTGCAAATTTCTCGTTAAAAGATCCCGCTTGGAATATGTTCTTTAGATTGTCGCGCGCTAAGCGCTCGCAAAGACGAGCGAAAAATCCTATTTAAGCGCTTAAATTCTTGCACAATTCTAAACGAAGTTCCTATCGATCGAGATCGGATTTGATTTAGCTTGCATTAAGTTGGATAATCAAGGTTCCTTTGCCGCAGTTTATACTCAATTAAATTGGGTATTACAAATAAAACAATACATACTTATGCCTGACTTAACTCACAAAGGTTCACACCTCTACTGGAAACAATACCAAGACCCCTTGATCTATAGGGTTCTTTGCTTCATGGAAAGCGTTGAATCTTGGACTAAAGATGGTGATGCCACGCTTGAAGCAAGCCTCTTAGAGCTGGGTAAAGAGCTCGATGATATCGATAAAGTTGATCTGGATAAACTTGCTCAACAAGCGTTGTTTATTCGTTTAGGTAATCATTTAGGTATGTCTCGTACCTTGCGTCTACTTCAAGCAATAGACACTTCACATCCAGGTTCTGCCGCTAAATTACTCATGCATGCCGAAGAGGTCAGTAATGGTCCTGAAGATGAAGCAGGCTTATTTTTGCGTAGAAATATTAGCTTTGAACGTTTACGTCTGCTCGCTAGAGTGTTTTCCCAAGATCGCCTGGATTTAGTTTTAAAAGCATTTGAAGGTGAATAATTATGTTAAGGTCATGGCAATCTCGATGCGTTTTAATTTTTGTCAGCTGTTCCTTCATAGGTTTAGCGAATGCTTATTCTGAACCACCAAAAAGTGACTCCTTGCAAACCTATCGTGATGAAATTAAACAATCTGAAACCAATGCCTCGCAAGCAGTTCTAGATGCCTTACAAGCCACTACCCCTGACAACTCTTCTCAACAAAACCAACCAGCACCTGGAACATCCGCAACGACGTCGAGACCTCGTTCAAATCACGATAAAGCCTTTACCCCCTTAGATAAATCTGCAAACACAAGCAATCCACCCAATAAAAATCCTTGGCTGCAACCTAATCCTTGGGCAAAACAACCGCCTAATATTTGGGAAAAAAACGCCAAAATAAATCCTTATTCGAATGCACCTATTCCTGGACCAACATCACCAACCAATGAAGCTATTCCTAGCCCACCCAATATTTTTGCACCATCACCGCCAACCTCTAACACAAGCAATTTACAATCTAATGCTCATTCATAAAAAAATTTACTTTAAAACTTCGTGAGGATGTTACTATGTCTCATTTATCAAAAATAAAAACTTTAAAAAATGTCTTTTTAAGTATTTCTTTAGTCACAAGCAGTTTGTATGCTCTAAGCAGTTATGCCAATATAGGTCCAGTCCCCACACCCGATTTTACAACAATCAGTATAAAAAACTTAGTAGCGGGGTATGGTAGTACAGCCATTTCAAAAAATCTAATGAACACTGCACCTGTGGGTGATGATTTAACTATCGCTATTAACAATGCCCAAGCGGCTTATTTATTATCTGGCAGCTCTCCTTTAGTAAGCTTAACGCAACAGCAGCTTATCCAATCGGCTAATTTAAACGATAAAAACAATAACATATTAGCTTTTCTTTGGGATCCCAATACAAAAATCAACCCTAATCTAGAAAAAAATCCTTTAAGCTCTATTGATATCAATAGTTTACTCCAGCCTATTAGCTATAATGATACTGAAGCAGCAGCCGCTAAAAATGTGATTAACGCTTTAAGTGGTTCTTTAATGCCTATTAACACTATAAATTTCAATCAATTGATTGCAAATTTATCGGGAGACAAAGAAAATAACCTGAAATATGAACTGCAAAAAAAACAAACTCAAACCTATCTTGCATCTTTGCGTAGTTATTTAGCCACGCAAACGATGGCACTCAGTAATCTTTATCAACTTTATGCAGAAAGGCAACCCATCGATCCTAGCAAAGCAGATCCTGCTGTGCGTTCTTCACTAGCAACATTAAGTGGTCAAACATCGGGTCCCATCAGTTTACTAAAATTAGAAAATATTATGACAACACGCCGAATTCTGGATAAAAATTGGTATAAAAATGATTTGATTAATGAAAATCCCGCTACTTTACAACGCCAACAAGTGGAGTTATTAGCAGAAAATTTATCTGAAAGTTATCAAATCCGGATGACATTAGAGCGTTTACTCGCTACTATGTCCGTTTTAGTTTTAGAGTTTAATGGACAAATTCGCACCCAATTGCAAACTCAAATACAAAGTATTAATAACCCTCAGCAAGCATCAGGATAATTTTCTCTTATAAACTACATGGAATTTAAAAATATCACATGCTCTTTATTAGAACGAATTAATTCTCCCATGCAGTTGCGTGAACTCACACCTACGCAACTGCCGCAATTAGCAACTGAGCTCAGAGCATTTCTTATTCAAACGCTGGATCAATGTGGAGGTCACTTTGCGGCTAACTTAGGAACCGTAGAATTAACCATTGCTTTGCATTATGTATTTAATACGCCGCATGATCATATTATTTGGGATGTCGGCCATCAAGCTTATGCGCATAAAATCATTACCGGTCGGCGTAAACAACTAGGTAGCATTCGAAAAACTCACGGTTTAGCGCCCTTTCCTTCCCGCGAAGAAAGCTCATTTGATTGCTTTGGCGTTGGTCACTCGAGTACTTCCATTAGTGCCGCATTAGGATTTAGTGTCGCAGCAAAAAAAAATAACACTGGTCAAAAAACGATTGCAGTTATAGGCGACGGTGCGATGACCGCGGGTATGGCTTTTGAAGCTTTAAATCACGCAGGCGATATTCATGCCGATCTTTTAGTCGTACTCAATGATAACGATATGTCGATTTCCAATAATGTCGGCGCTTTATCTAATTATTTTGCCCGCATATTATCCAGTAAACTTTATTCTAGTGTCAGAGAAGGCAGTAAAAGAATTTTAGAATCTATTCCTAGTGTACGTAAACTTGCTAAACGTACTGAAGAGCATGTTAAAGGGATGTTAGTTCCAGGTACTTTATTTGAAGAATTAGGTTTTAATTATATTGGTCCTATTGATGGTCATGACTTACCTCTATTAATGAATACTTTAAGTAATTTAAGTCAGTTAACGGGACCACAACTTGTTCATGTTATTACAACCAAAGGCAAAGGTTATGCCGCTGCTGAACAAAACCCGGTTGCTTATCATGCCGTCAATCCACATTTTTTAGCACCTGTTTTACCCTGTAGTGTGGCCAAACCCAAACCTAAAACCTACGCAAATATTTTTGGGCAATGGATTTGTGATATGGCCGCTATCGATGAACGTGTAATCGCGATTACACCGGCGATGCGCGAAGGATCTGACCTGATAGAATTTTCCGAACGTTATCCGGATCGTTACTTTGACGTCGGCATCGCGGAACAACATGCAGTTACTTTCGCCGCAGGTCTAGCCTGCGCAGGTCAAAAACCGGTCGTCGCCATCTATTCTACCTTTTTACAACGTGCTTATGATCAACTGATACATGATGTTGCATTACAAAATCTCCCGGTATTGTTTGCTTTAGATAGGTCCGGAATCGTCGGTGGGGATGGCGCTACGCACCATGGTTGCTTTGATCTATCCTATCTGCGTTGTATTCCAAATCTGACTATCATGACACCGAGTAATGAAAACGAATTAAGACAAATGCTTTATACAGGTTTTCAACTCACAACATCCTGTGCGGTACGCTATCCACGCGGCGTAGGAGTAGGTGTTTCAGTTGAAAAAGAAATGTCATGTATACCTATCGGTAAAGCGGAAATCCGTCGCAAAGGACACTCAATTGCATTACTGGCTTTTGGCTCAATGCTACAACCCGCACTCAGCGTCGGTGAGTCATTGGATGCCACTGTGGTCAATATGCGTTTCGTCAAACCTTTAGATGAAAAACTGTTGCGAAACCTAGCAAAAACTCATGGCTTATTGGTCAGTTTAGAAGAAAATGTTAAGGTAGGTGGTGCAGGATCAGCGGTGAGTGAATTTTTACACCAACAAGGGATTGCTTGTGATGTATTGATCTTAGGACTTCCAGATCGATTTATTGAACATGGTGACCCAAATACATTGCTTGCAGGAGTTGATTTAGATGCAGCCACTATCTTATCCGTTATTGAACAACGACTAGCACTATCACTGACTTTTTAGTACAGTGAGCACATTTCTGGGCTTTTGTTGAGTAAAGCACACTGAGACTTTTTTATATTTATGATTTCTAAGCTGTTAAGTAAGTTTATTCCTAGCCGTAATCAACGACTGCTAAAACAATTTGAAAAAACCGTTGTTGACATTAATACGCTAGAACCCAGCATGCAAAGTTTATCTGATTCGCAATTACAAGCAAAAACATCAGAATTTAAAGCTCGCCTCCAAGATGGCTGCTCTTTAGATGAATTGTTAATCGAAGCATTTGCAGTAGTGCGCGAAGCGAGTACTCGTGTGTTAGGTTTGCGTCATTTCGACGTACAATTAATTGGTGGCATGGTTTTACATAATGGTAAAATTGCTGAAATGCGTACCGGAGAAGGTAAAACCTTAGTCGCTACCTTACCTGCTTACCTAAATGCGTTAAGTGGTCTAGGTGTACACATTGTTACTGTCAACGATTATCTTGCCAAACGCGATGCAGAATGGATGAAACCTGTTTATGACTTTTTAGGATTAACTACGGGCGTGATTGTTTCTGATCTTCCATTAGCTGAACGTCAAGCGGCGTATGCTGCGGATATTACCTATGGTACTAATAATGAATTTGGCTTTGATTATCTACGCGATAATATGGCTTTTTCATTGGCAGAAAAATCCCAACGTATTTTAAATTTTGCTATTGTCGATGAAGTGGATTCCATCTTGATTGATGAAGCACGTACTCCGTTAATCATTTCCGGTGCCAGTGAAGAAAGCTCGGAACTTTATATCAAGATCAATCAAATTATACCTAAACTCGCTTTAAGAAAAGAAGAGGATGGTCCTGGTGATTTTTACCTCGATGAAAAAGCCAAACAAGCCTACTTAACCGAAGAAGGACATCAAAAATTAGAAGAGTTATTAGTTAAACAAGGCTTATTAAATCCAGGCGAAAATTTATACCATCTAACTAATATTGGTTTGATGCATCATGTTTATGCAGCTTTACGCGCCCATTATTTATTTCAACGCGACATTGATTATATTGTGCAAAATAATCAAGTTATTATTGTTGATGAACATACTGGCCGTTTAATGTCAGGTCGGCGCTGGTCGGATGGTTTACACCAAGCCGTTGAAGCAAAAGAAAAAGCCAATATCCAAAACGAAAATCAAACCTTAGCTTCAATTACGTTTCAAAATTATTTCCGTTTGTATCATAAACTGGCCGGAATGACGGGCACCGCCGATACCGAAGCATATGAATTTCAACAAATTTATAATTTAGAAGTTGTTGTGATTCCCACACACTTACCCGTTTCTCGTTCAGATTTAGCCGATCAAATTTATCTGACTAAAGATGAAAAGTTTAATGCGATCATCGACGATATTAAAGCCTGTCAAGCACGTAAGCAACCGGTATTAGTCGGTACCGCATCGATTGAAACATCAGAATATTTGTCGCAACTATTAGAAAAAGAAAATATTCCCCATCAAGTACTGAATGCTAAATTTCACGAAAAAGAAGCACAAATTATTGCTGAAGCCGGCCGGCCTGGAACAGTAACGATTGCCACAAACATGGCTGGACGAGGAACAGACATTGTCTTAGGCGGTAATTTAAAAGCCGAGCTTACCGCTCTGCCGATTGAGAGCTCCGCGGAAGAAATTGCGCAACATAAACTTAATTGGCAAAAAAAGCATGATGAAGTGATCGCCGCAGGTGGTCTTCATATCCTCGGTAGCGAACGTCATGAATCACGCCGTATCGATAATCAATTACGTGGTCGTTCAGGACGACAAGGTGATCCTGGTTCTTCACGTTTTTATTTATCATTACAAGATAATTTAATGCGCATTTTTGCCTCAGATCGAGTGGCCATGATTATGCAAAAGATTGGCATGCAGCCCGGTGAAGCCATTGAACATCGCTGGATAACACGTGCTATTGAAAATGCGCAACGTAAAGTTGAGGGTCGTAATTTTGATGTACGCAAGCAATTATTAGAATTTGATAACGTCGCAAACGAACAACGTAAAGTAATTTATGAACAACGTAACGAATTATTAGCTACAGAAGATATTTCTCCTGTCATTAATAATCTCTGGGCTGATGTTATCTATAGTGCTATTGAGCATTATATCCCTCCACAAAGTTTAGAAGAGCAATGGGATATACCTGGCCTAAAAAATCAATTGAAACAAGATTTTTGTCTAGATTTACCCTTAGATACTTGGTTAGAAGATCCTAATTGTCTGGAAGAAAATCTTCGCGAAAAAATATTATTCGCTGCTGAAAACTCTTATGCTGAGAAAGAAAAATTATTTGGTTCAGCGACATTACGACAAGTTGAAAAAACTTTGATGTTACAAACACTCGATATTTTATGGAAAGATCATTTAGCTGCAATGGATCATTTACGCCAAGGAATACATTTGCGTGGTTATGCGCAAAAAAATCCCAAGCAAGAATACAAGCGTGAATCCTTTATGTTATTTGCTGAACTTTTAGAACAGTTAAAATATCAAGTCATTAGTTTACTAAGTTGTCTGCAAATAAGAGCGCCTGAAGATGCGGAACGTTTAGAAGAACAACGACGTCAACAAATGCCACAATTACTTGATTTTCAACATCAAGATTTACTGGGTGCTGAGGAAGAATCATTAACCAGCGAAACCACCGCTGCGCGTCTTAGTACACAACGAAATTCGAATAAAACTGGCCGCAATGATCCTTGTCCTTGTGGTTCAGGAAAAAAATATAAACATTGCCATGGTCAAATAAATTAATTTTTGAAAATCTTAATTAAATAATTATGTCCCCTATTATTATAAAAACACCTGCAGAAATTGAAAAAATGCGCATTGCTGGTCGGCTCGCAGCAGAAGTTTTAGAAATGATTACGCCGCATGTGAAAGTGGGTGTCACTACCAATCAGCTCGATAAAATTTGTCACGATTATATCGTCAATGAACAACAGGCGATTCCTGCGCCCTTAAATTATCGCGGTTTTCCGAAATCAATTTGCACGTCTATCAATCATCAGGTCTGTCATGGCATTCCTAGCGAGCGAGTATTAAAAGACGGTGATTTGATTAATATTGATATCACAGTTATTAAAGACGCTTATCACGGTGATACCAGTAAAATGTTTCATGTGGGTAAACCTTCGATATTAGCGCAGCGTTTATCCAAAATAACGCAAGAATGTTTATACAAAGCGATACGCCTAGTCAAACCGGGTACTTATCTGGGTGATATTGGTGCGTGTATACAACAGTTTGCCGAAGCAGAAGGATTTTCCGTAGTACGTGAATATTGTGGTCATGGTATTGGTCGGCTCTTTCATGAAGATCTGCAAGTACTACACTATGGTCAAGCCGGCACAGGCGTCCAATTAGTCCCTGGTATGACTTTCACTATTGAACCTATGATCAATTCAGGTAAACGTTTTACTAAACTCATGCCGGATCAATGGACGGTGGTGACCAAAGATCATAGCTTGTCAGCACAATGGGAGCATACGTTACTTGTCACAGAAACTGGCTATGAAGTATTTACTAAGCGTAGTGAAGAGCAGGATTTGATCTAGTTTTTAGGAAAAATACCAACTCCATGTGTCTCTTCATTTTGCATAACTTGAATGCTTAGTTGATTTCAAGTTGTTAAGCCTCTATAGTCTTTAATTCTACGTATTTCGTAATAAAAGCGTCAAAAAAAAGATAATAATATATGTTAAAACGCTTAATTGCTTATGTATTTCTATTTGGCTTAATTGCTGCTAGTACAATTTGTCTAGTATTAGATAGTAAAAAAAACACTACTCTAACCCCTCCCACTTTAGTTGAAGCGACTGAAGCTCGCTCACAATCCTGGCAAAACACATTTCAAGCTATTGGAAGTTTATCGGCAAGCCAGGGTGTGGTTATTAAAGCTGAAACCACTGGCCGTATTACTGCTATTTATTTCCGATCGGGTAATAACGTCAAAATGGGAGATCCGTTAGTACAGCTTAATCCCGCTATTTTAAAAGCTCAGTTAGATGCAGCACAGGCCGAAACTCAACTCAGTAAAGCCGATTATGCACGTGGTTTAACTCTTTTTAAAAAAAAGGTGTATGCAAAAGCTGATCTAGATAAAGTTGCAGCGAGTTATCATGCTAATCTTGCCAAGCAAGCACAAATTGCAGCCACACTCGACCAAACGCTCATACGTGCACCTTTTAGTGGCCAACTAGGACTACGCATGGTCGACTTAGGGGATATCATCGATGCGAATAAACCTATCGTTAATTTAGAAGCTATCAACCCATTACGAGTTGATTTTAACATTCCTGGAACCGCAGCCAATAAAATCACTCTAGGTAGTAAGGTATTTATTCACTCGAATGCTTATCCAGATAAAACCTTTGTTGGGGCTATTTACGCCTTAGATTCACACATCGATAACGATACGCGCAGTATAAGTGTGCGAGCGAGCCTTAACAACCCAAAAAAGGAATTATTACCTGGTGCATTTGTCGATATCAACATCAATTTAGGTCCTCCAGAAACCTTAATTATCGTTCCAGAAACCGCAGTCAATAATGATCAAAATGGCAATTACGTTTATCGCATCATTAAACAAAGAGCGATTAAAACTCCAGTCATTATTCGCTTTCATCAAAATGGAGAAATAGGTTTAAGTTCAGGTATTCATGCAGGAAACCAAATTATTAGTGTCGGTGGTTTTAAAGTACCAGCCAATTCACTCGTAATGGTTAAGAGATAAACTCATGCAATTCACTGAACTGTTCATCCGCAAACCCATATTAAGTATCGTTTTAAGTTTGTTCATTTTGCTGGTCGGTGTTAAAGCTTTTTTATCGTTACCCGTACGTTTATATCCTTCCATATCCCCTTCTGTCATAAACATACAAACCACTTATCCTGGTGCACCTGCACAATTAATGGAAAGCTTTGTTACTACCCCTTTAGAAAATGCTTTAGGCGGTATCGAAGGGATAGATATTATGCATTCTTCTAGCAAACAAAGTACTAGTCAAATCACCTTACAATTTAAGCTTGGTTATGATCTGACTAAAGCTATGACAAATGTCAGTAATGCGATTGCTTCAGTACGCAAGCAATTACCTAAAGCAGTATTAGACCCGGTTATTAATACCAAAGATCCAGATGCCGATCCAACACTTTTCATTTCATTTACTAGTAATACATTAAGTCTTCCTGCAATTACTGACTACCTGGTTCGAGTGATCCAACCGCGATTACAAACTATTCCTGGAGTTAGCCAAGCACAAATATTTGGTGATAATAACTATGCGCTGCGAATCTGGCTTGATCCAATAAAAATGGCTGCTCATCAAATCACTGCTAGCGACATTATGACGGCCCTGCAACAAAATAATATTCAATCAGCCTCTGGATCACTGATTACACCGAATCAAATCATTAATATCAATACCAACACGGATATACATACCGTAGCAGAATTAAATAATTTAGTTATTCGGAAACAAAATAATTATTTAGTGCGTTTGTCCGATGTGGGACAAGCTGTTCTTGGTGTTGAGTCCGATGAAACTAGCGCTACTATTAATGGAAATAAACAATCAGTCATTATGGGTATCATACCCCTTAGTACAGCTAATCCTTTAGATGTTTCCAAAGCAGTCTTAGCACTATTACCTGATTTAGAAAAAGCAGCTCCAACCGATATAAAAATTCATTTGGTATGGAATTCTTCAAAATTTATTGCTGCATCTTTACATGATGTCAAACAAACTATTTTTGAAGCATGTTTATTTGTATTTGCCATCATTTTTTTATTTCTTGCTAATTTTCGTGCGGGTTTAATTCCTTTAGTCACTATTCCTTTATCATTAATGGGCGTCTGCACCGTTATGTTAATTCTAGGTTACTCACTCAATGTGTTAACTTTCTTAGCCTGGGTTTTGGGTATTGGCTTAGTCGTAGATGATGCAATCGTTGTATTAGAAAATATTCATCGTCATATCAGTTTAGGAAAAACACCGGAAAATGCAGCCATTATCGGCACTAAGGAAATTGGGTTTGCTATCGTTGCTATGACATTAACCTTAGCCGCTGTTTATGCACCTATCGGCTTTATCAACGACATGAGCGGTTTATTATTTCGTGAATTTGCGTTCACTTTAGCCTCAGCAGTGATTATCTCAGGCTTCATTGCTTTAATACTTTCACCGATGATGTGCGCTAAACTTTTGAAACATGAGCTGCAAGCCTCTCGTTTTAGTCTAAAAGTCGATCATTTTTTTAATGTCATGATAGCTGCTTATAAAAAATATTTACTTTTGGCAATAACGCATCGAAAAATAATGTTAGGTATGGGTGTAATAATTTATTTTGTTTGTTTCGGATTATTTAAAACCTTACCTAGCGAGTTAGCTCCGCAAGAAGATCAAGGGTTCATCATAACCGCTGCAACTGGACCTACGTCTACTAATCTAGCTTATATGGAAAAGTATATGGCTAAAATTCAATCTATCTATAAATCCATGCCCGAGATAGATACTTTTATTACCTTAATAGGAAATCCTATCGCTAATAACGCGCTCACTTTTTTAATCTTAAAACCTTGGCAAGAGCGAAATAAATCTAGCGCCGATATTATTCACACTTTATTTAAGCGTCTTTGGGGAATCACGGGTCTAGAAGCATTTTCATTTAGTCCCCACTCCTTGCCTGGCGCAACCGGCCATGCTCCTTTGATGTTTGTTCTTAAGAGTACCGATAGCTATGACACCTTGAATCAATTAAGCAATAAATTACAGTTAGCCATTACAAAGAATAATCCGCGTATTTTGGGTCTACAATCCGATCTCAAAATGGATGCTGATCAAATCCAACTCAATATTGATAGAGACAAAGCCAATTCATTAGGTATCGCTATGAGTGACATAGCAAATAGTTTAAATATACTTATTGGTACACCACAAGCAAGCCTTGTAAACTGGGATGGTCGTAGTTATCAGGTAATCCCACAATTATATAGAAATTATATGAGTACCGATCAACAACTAAAACTCATTAATGTACGTGGACAAAATAACCAACTGATTCCTTTAGCTAATTTCGTCAATATAAAAAATTCATTTACCGCCTTAAGCCTTAATCATTTTCAACAATTACGTTCCGTTACTTTTAGTGCTAATCTTGCTCCAGGTTATACCATCGGTCAGGCTGTCGCGTATTTAACACAAATGGCGGATAAAATTCTTCCTCAAAATGTCCAAATTGATTTTTCAGGAGAAACACGTCAATTTTTTCAAGCGGGAAATAGTATGCAGCAAGCTTTTTTGTTTGCATTGTTATTTATTTTTCTAATCCTGGCTGCTCAATTTGAAAGCTTTCGTGCACCTTTTATTATACTAATTGCCGTACCCTTATCGTTAACTGGAGCTTTATTTGCACTGCATTGTGCAGGTGGAAGTTTAAATATTTATACGCAAATCGGATTAATTACTCTAATTGGACTCATTACTAAGCATGGCATTTTAATTGTAGAATTTGCCAGACAATTACAAAAACATCGACATGTTTCTGTGCAACAAGCTGTCATCGAAGCCTCTGCATTACGTTTACGTCCTATTTTCATGACCACAACAACTATGTTATTGGCGGCCGTTCCATTGGTAATGGTGAATGGTCCAGGCGCCCATGCACGCAATCAATTGGGTTGGGTTATCTTAGGGGGAATGTCTATCGGTACACTTTTTACCTTATTTATTTTGCCGGTAGTCTATACTTTGATTTATTATTCCAAATCAAGTGCTGATAAAATTAATGAAACAGAAGATAAAACCGAAACAGTTACTGCAAGCGAATAATTATTTTATTTAAATTCAAAGGGTCTCTCATCTATGACGCCATTAAAAACGATTATCGAAAAAGCATATCAAAATATAAATAAAATTAATGCTGAAACGATTGACGATGCAAGTAAATCAGCAATTCTAGAAGTTATTCAGCGACTCGATAAAGGTAACCTACGAGTCGCTGAAAAACAACATGATCAATGGTTAGTCCATACCTGGGTAAAAGAAGCTATTTTACTATCTTTTCGTATCAATCAGAATGAATTATTTAATGCGGGTTATACACATTACTTCGATAAAATTCCGCTTAAATTCTCTCATTTTGATAAACAGCAATTTCAACAACAAGGTCTTCGCGTCGTACCTAATGCCTGTGTCCGTCATGGGTCCTATATTGGTAAAAATACTATTCTCATGCCTTCATTCGTTAACATAGGTGCTTACATTGATGAAG
The DNA here is from genome assembly GCF_964019545.1 of Rickettsiella endosymbiont of Xylota segnis. Taxonomy (NCBI): domain Bacteria; kingdom Pseudomonadati; phylum Pseudomonadota; class Gammaproteobacteria; order Legionellales; family Coxiellaceae; genus Rickettsiella; species Rickettsiella endosymbiont of Xylota segnis. The sequence goes on from NZ_OZ026451.1 coordinate 1,318,223, forward strand.
GTAGCATGATAGATACTTGGGCAACTGTAGGTTCCTGTGCACAGATTGGTAAACATGTGCATTTATCAGGCGGCGTAGGCATTGGTGGAGTATTAGAACCATTACAAGCCAAACCAACTATTATTGAAGATCATTGTTTTATTGGTGCGCGTTCTGAAATCGTAGAAGGTGTCGTGATTGAAGAAAATAGTGTCATTGGTATGGGTGTGTTCATAGGAAGTAACACGCCAATTTATAATCGTAAAACGGAAGAAATTATTTACGGTCGGGTTCCTAAAGGTTCAGTTGTGCTCGCTGGAAGTCTGCCTTCTAAAACGGGGCATTGTCATCTTAATTGCGCCATTATTATCAAACAAATTGATGATCGCACCCGGGCTAAAGTGGCAATTAATGAATTACTTAGAGATAGTTAAAGTATACTCAAAGCAATAGGGTTTTTGGTAAGCTGCGAAAATTGAGCAAGCGCAGTGAATTAAAATATAAATGAGGGATAGAGCACCAACACAGACAAAAATTCAAATGAGAAGAGTATAATTGCAGAGATCAAATAACTAGCCTACTATTAATACTAAGTTTAACTTTTTTTCTTAAGGATTTTCCTAATGCAAAAGAAATGTATTATTACAGTCGTTTTATTAAGCAGCTTATTAGCAGCTTCTGCCATCATGGCTCTGAGCTCAAGCCGACATATAGCTTGTGTTAAAACTAACCCCCAAGAGATTGCCGCACTATTCGATCGCTGGAACAACTCTCTTAAAACCAGAAACCCAGTTAAAGTTAATGCTAATTATTCGGATAATGCCATATTATTGGCAACCATATCCAACAAACCCAGAGTGAATAGTGCAGAACGGATTGACTATTTTAAAAATTTTTTAACAAAACACCCAGTCGGTAAAATTGATTCACGCACAATAAAAATCGGATGTAATAAAGCTATTGATACAGGCTTATACACATTTACATTGAAAGATGGAAAAAAAGTTCACGCCCGTTATACATTTACGTATCGATGGGATGGACACAAATGGCTGATTTCATCCCATCATTCATCTGTATTGCCTGAAAAAAAAGAATAAACGTTTCTAAATAAAAATAAAACAGCAGAAAAAAGTTACGATGGGTATTAGTGTATTTAATTTTTAAAACAGTTGGTGCCGAAAGCCGGACTCGAACCGGCACAGCTTGCGCCACCGCCCCCTCAAGACGGCGTGTCTACCAATTCCACCATTTCGGCAATAATACGAACATATTAAGAAAATTCAGACGGTAAAGGATAGGATTGTTGATGATCGATATTTGCTTTTCCCGTATTTTTGTTTAAAGATAAATTTTTCTCTGTATTATTAGTTTTATTAACTATGGATGATGATTGCAGGGCCATGTTGGCTAAATTTTGAATGGGATCCTGTCTAGTGGTATGTCCCGCTAAATATCCTAAACTAAGGCTAGTAACAAAAAATAATAATGCGAGTAAACCGGTTAATTTAAGTAAAAAAGAACCTGATCCTTGACTGCCAAAGACTGTCTGTGAAGCAGCGCTTCCAAAAGTCGCACCTAATTCGGCACCTTTACCTTGTTGTATTAGAACCAAAGCAATCAATGCTATCGAAATAATAACGTGCATTAAAACTAAAAACTGTTGTAGCATATTATATAAAAATACAAAAAATTAAACTTTATGGCCTGTTGTTGAAGCAAGTATTTCATAAATGCGCAAAAACTCAATAGCATCTAACGAAGCGCCGCCGATCAATCCACCGTCAATATCTGGCATTTTAAACAAAGCTTCAGCATTGCTAGCTTTAACGCTGCCACCATACAGGATAGGTAATTCTTGCGCAAGATCCGAACCCAAAAAATTAAGTTGTTCACGTAAAAATTGATGTACCTCCTGGGCTTGCTGAGGTTGAGCAGACAACCCTGTGCCAATCGCCCAAACGGGCTCGTAAGCGATAATAGCTTGTTTTAAAACATCACTCCCGTAATCCACAATTTTTTCTAATTGCGTTTGCAATACAGCATAGGTTTGATTTGCTTGACGCTCAACTAAGGTCTCACCTACACAAACGATTGGAGTAAGACCCGTTCTTATGGCTAAGCTAAATTTCTTTGCGATTTGTGTATCTGTCTCCCCATATAATTGGCGCCGTTCTGAATGACCTAACAATACATATTGACAACCAAATTCAGATAACATCGATGCCGATATCTCTCCTGTGTAGGGACCTTCGGGTTCAGCAGCCATATTTTGACCGCCCCATTGTAACTTAGTTTTGTTTAATAACATCTGGGTTTGATTAAGAAAAACGTAAGACGGGCATACAACTATATTTACATTTGATTGTTCTTTTTGTTCATAATCCACAATTTTATTTAATAATTCAGCAACAGAAGTTTTACTTCCATGCATCTTCCAATTGCCAATGATATATTGCTTACGCATAATTAGATTCCTCTTACCTATTCATTGTCGAATAGTTGGCATTAAGTCTAGCATATTCAGGTCTCAGCAGTTCACTGCTTTCCTCAAGGGAAATTTCGTCCGCACTATTTATTGAACCACGTAAATTAGTATGATTAAAAAAACGACACCGCACTCTAACCTGCTTAAAGAATTTTATTATTTTGTTACTAGGAAAAAATCGATCTTCAAGTTGTTCTTGTAAATCTTTTAATCTAGCAATGTCCTGAGCCTGTAATTTGCAAAACTCAAACAAATAATTAAAAAAATGTTGTTGTAATCGACGCTTATCTGAAATAGAAAGAGTCAAGTCATTGTTTAATACTAATGGTAAAGTTTCTAATATTAATTCTATTTGATGAAAAGAAAGTGTAGAAAATATTTTATTACACCATTGCTTAAAAAAACGGAAAGATTTTCTTAAATCTCGATGCAATAGACTAAATCTAAAGCTTTTAAAAAAAATAAAACGTAAAACTATAATGTACCCTTTTCTCTCTTTTTCAAACAGTATGGGGGATAATTTTTCATCATTTATTTTTTCTACTATAGTATTGAGTAAATGGGTATAATGTTTGATTTTAAATTGATTTGAATTTTCACGCTCAAACACTATCTGTAACCATGTACCAATGGCACACCAGATAAAACTATATCCATTCCGTTGTGTCTGGAAAATTAATGTTTCTAAACCAAAATTGGTGGTTTTATCAAGTATTTTTTTACAAATAGTACTCAAATAAATAATTTGGTTGGAATGCAAGCTTTCGTAAGCAATCAGATATAACAATTTGTGAAGAATATTAAATCCAGTATTTTCGGTATTTAAAGTTAATTTGCTTAAGGTAAGAATACTGGCCTTATCCAAAAACAGCTGTATGCTTGCTGCCATTGCCATAATTCTTTTGCCATTTTTATCAGAGATGGCAAAATCATCTAATGTAAATTTAATTAGCTCCCCTAACATATAATAAACCCAACCCATTTGCTTGAAGTTATTATCAAAGAATATCGCTTCGATGGTATCGAATTCAGCTTGTGACAATAATACCTGTATTAATTCAAGTAAACGTTTACTTTGATCGGCAGTTAAACTTTTATTTTTTATAAAAATAAACATGAACATCGGGATTATGGAAAGTTCAAGCGCATTTTTACTTAACAAAAATTTTTGTATCCAGCTAGAGTGAACCTGTTTGAAATGTGACTTAATCAATTTTGGATCTGGAATACATAGGCAATAGCCTTTTTTAAAAAGCAAATCAACTAATATTTTCCGCGTGCCTTTTTGATTGTCTAATCGACTCAGCAACATAAACTTCCTTGTTATTTTCTTGGGATATACTAACTTAACAAAATGTTTTTAGCACTATTACATCGAGAAATCAGATAACACTAATTAATAACATTAGTTTATTAAAGATGGCGAACTGCTTTCCAAGCAATTATCTTTAATAAGCTCATTCTCTTTCCGGAATGTAAATAAACTTAAACTCGAATTTACCAGTGCACTTGTAGAGGAGCTCATAGAAGCAGAATTGCGCGCAGGAATAAAACTAGTTGAAGAAACTATAGTAGTAAATATTCCAATTGGAGTCATAGATCCTTCCCTCTCGCTATTCTCAATAGACAAAGCTTCTGTTTCGTTTGATTTTCTATTAAAAAGACTATTAACCTTTTGTTTTATTCGCGAAAAAAAAGTAGCTTCAGAGTTTTCTTCAAATTCTGGATCACTCCATTCTATGGTAGTGGCATTGTTTTTGTCTGCTTTAAAAAAGTCGATAGTATTAATCGTTAAAAATGTTACAAGTGCTACTCCGCCTGCTATGGCTGCAGCAATATTCAACCCTAGCAGTGGAATGAGAAAAATCCAAAATACCATCCCTGCTCCAAAAGCAGAGAACAAAGCAAAATCCCATGATTTAAAACAATCTATAAAAAATCGCTTAATATGATGGTTCTGCCATTTGCGTTCTTTTACTTTAACCCATCTAGACTCATGCCATTTTGTTTCTTCTTTTAAATAATTCTCAAGTTTTATACTATTTGCATCTTGTTTAAAACAATCTCGATAAACATGTTGATTACCACGTTTATCTGTACAAAAGAAATAACACATCCCTCCTTTTATTTCCAAATCTATGGCCAATATAGAAAGCTTTTCTAAGAATTTCGCTTGATTAATGCGTGGCGCCTCATTGGTTTGTGCTTTTCTAATCTCTTCAATTAAATCTTTCTTCTCCTCCTCAAAAAGATTAAAGAAATCATGTCCGGCTTTTTTTTCTCCTTTTTCGTAAATAATAATAAAACCATGATCATCGAGATTAATAATATCGCCTTCTAACTCATTCAGATGCGGAACACGTTTAGCAGTAAGTGCTGCTTGAATATTTCTGAAAAAACCATGTATATGTTTATTATTCGCCGCCCCCATAATCCGAATATTTTTGTTTTCCTCATCATGAGAAGTTTTTTTTGGGTCTGAGAAGGTATTAGGGTTGCTTGGTTTTAAAAAATGTACTTTATCATTTCCATCTTTAAAAGGGACTAAAATGGATGTCCCACTGGTATCAAGTTGGTGGTTTATCAACCAATTCTGTGCTGTTTTTAGATCAGGAAAAACAGTAAGCTCATTGACTTGACTGTCATATTCAGGTGGAGCTAAAGGCATAAATTTAATCCTATTATTATTTTTTAATTGCAATAGAATACCAAAAATTGGTTTAGCGACATAACTTTATTTAATCAGAACTTATGGAGAAAGCACTCAAGCATTGAGAATAAATTAATTACTGTATTTATCCAAATAATTTGGTATAAGGTTATCCATTCGATAATTTACAAATAACTTCTCTTTGGGCAGGGACACCTGTATATATCATCGCCAGTACGCGAGATCAGGCTTGGTATTTGATTCTCAGTCCCGGCGTAATCGGCTGGGTTAAAAGTAATGGGATTGCTAAAGTCGATGATACATTTACTAATACCTGGGTAACAGCAGCCAAAAAAAAATTTGCTGCAATAACGCATACAGAAACTAGCTTAATGATGCAACCAATAACCGATTTTTATTAACCGCTTATGTAGGTACTGTATTGCCAACGTCTGCTATTTTACCGAACGCGCTAAGATTATTATTTCCTATGACGGATAGTAATGGCCATGCCATTATAAAAAAAGTGATCGTCTCTAATCATGATGCGGTTATTATGCCTTTCCAAGCTACTCAACATCATTTTGCGTCTATTATGCGCACACTCATCGATCGTCCCTACGGTTGGGGTGGACTTTATTTCTATAATAACTGTGCAATAGAGTTAAAAAATCTTTTTACCCCCTTTGGAGTTTGGTTGCCAAGTCATTCATCAGATCAAGCAGCCGCGGGGAAAACGATTGATTTGTCTGCGAATAGTGTTGAACAAAGAGTAGCCTATCTAAAAAAACAAGGGCGGCCATTCCTAACTATCGTTTACATAGGCGGCCATGTATTCCTATATGTGGGAAATTATAATTACAAACCAACACACACTTTAGTGCCCATGACTTATCAAAATATTTGGGCGTTAAAACCTGAACCTCCAGTAAGGCGGGCTATTATAGATAAATCTGTCTTGTTTCCGTTATTACTTCGCTATCCTGACAATGTACACTTAACTTCATTAGCGGCAAAAAAATATTTCAAATTAACTTATTTAAGTGAGTTACCAATAATTTCGATGCAAAAAACTTCTGTCGATATTCCTTCTTTATTTTCACTGATTGATTTAGATTAATCGATATTTATTAAAAAATTTTTATTTATTTAGTATGATTATGTTTATGCCAATGTAACTTGGTGCGTAATGTTTCAAAATAATTATAATCTAAAGGATGAATTAATTTTAGTGCATTAGCATTCTTTTGAATGCTAATGTTAGCACCGATCGGTACTGAAATTCTCTCTTGACCATCGCAACTTAACCAAGGTGCAGCGGTACTGTGCGTATCAACATGAATTACAATACGACTATTTGACGAGACAACAATCGGCCTTGCGCTTAGCGTATGTGGAAACATGGGGACAAGGACAATAGCGTCAAGTTGTGGGTATAAAATCGGTCCGCCACCAGATAAGGCATAAGCTGTTGATCCGGTCGGTGTTGCCACTATTAAACCATCCGCTTGCTGAGCACAAACAAATTGCTCATCAATCATAATAGAAAACTCGATCATCCGCGCCACATTACCAGGCATTAGCACGACTTCGTTTAAAGCAATACCCGCTTGTTGTTTATCTAATTGCTTGGCTATCGTGGCATTTAATAAAAAACGATTTTCCTCTTGGTAATTGCCGTTTAATACTTCACCTATCTTTTTTTCTAAATCTTGGGGATGAATATCGGTAAGAAAGCCGAGACGACCGCGATTGACGCCCAACACCGGTGTATTATGTTTTACGGCACTATGTGCTGCATTGATAAGACTCCCATCTCCTCCTACTACAATCAGCAAATCAACTTTTTGTGCTAATTCATCACGTTTACATGAAATAAATTGGCGATTTTTAAAACTACGTGCAGTTTCTTCTTCCACCAAAACTTTATATTGATGGGATTGCAAATAATCTAATACAGCGAAGAGTGTATCACTGACATCCTTCATTCCTTGTCTGCCGATCAAACCGATGGTTGTAAAAATTTTGCTCATAACTTTGTTCATACATTTTTAATGATTGGCGATATCCTGGTCGAAACTACTCAGGTAGTCAACTGGAATACTAGTATATTAGACCGGATTAAAATTTTTATCCCACAAGAGCCCAAACTCTTGAATCCAAGCATTCGAGTCTCCATTATTTATGCATGTGCCTCTATTCTAATATAGAGTAGTTATCTCTTTCTTTAAAAAAATGGGAGCCTGTCAGAAATGACTGAAAAAGATACATCTAAAAAATCCACTTGGGAAAAGCTCAATATTGCAGCAAAGCAAGATACTTCTAAGTCTCCGAATGAGGAAAAAGCAACTTCCGCAGAAAAAGAAAAACCCAATCAGGAGAATCAATTAACCCACCCTTCTTACGAAGCCCTAAAAGCTCAGTTAATGGCGACGGAAAATCAACTTAATGACTCTAAAAGCCAGTTAATTAAGCTTGAGGAGCAAAAAATTTACCAACTGGCAGAAATGGACAATATTCAACGCCGCACTAAACGCGACATTGAAAATGCCTACAAATTTTCATTAGAAAAATTTATCAAAGAATTACTGCCAGTAAAAGATAGTTTAGAAACGGCTCTCGCACACGCTAAAGCTGAAGAACAGGATGCTGCTTTATCAGGGATCCAACTCACGCTTAAACAACTACAAAGCCTATTAGAAAAAAACGGCGTAAAATCAATAGAGCCTGCAGGTCAAGCTTTCGATTCGCATTTTCATGAAGCAATGCTCGCTGAAGAAAGTGATGAGTTAGCTCCGAATACAATTATCAGGGTACTTCAAAAAGGTTATTTACTTCATGAAAGACTGATGCGGCCTGCTTTGGTCGTCGTCGCGAAAGCTAAAGAGAAAACTTCATGATCCTGTATCTTGAAAATTAAACTTCCTAACCCAATTTTAGTAGGAGTTGTTAATTTTCAATCAACCAATCATTTTCAACTCTATTGATACCAGTAAAGAATGAGCTACTTAACGCGGAGAAATTTATGGCAAGTGCGCAACCAAGAAACACTATAATCGGCATTGATTTGGGTACTACAAACTCGTGTATGGCCATCATGGAAGGCGGCAAACCAAAAGTAATCGACAACAAGGAAGGACGGCGAACGACTCCCTCTATTGTTAGTTTTGATCATAATGAGATTAAAGTAGGTGAAGTGGCAAAACGTCAGTCTGTCACTAAGCCTGCAGAAACCATTTATGCAGTAAAACGTTTAATAGGTCGAAAATACGAAGATGATGCGGTACAAAAAGATATCAAGATGGTACCCTATAAAATCATTCCTGCTAAAAATGGAGATGCTTGGGTAGAAGTCAGCGGTAAAAAATTATCGCCTCAGGAAGTTTCTGCGCAAATTTTAATGAAATTAAAAAGAGACGCTGAAGCTTATTTAGGATATGAAATAAAAGAAGCAGTTATTACTGTACCCGCCTATTTTAACGATTCACAACGTCAAGCAACTAAAGATGCAGGACGCATTGCAGGACTTGAAGTTAAACGGATTATCAACGAACCCACTGCTGCAGCGCTTGCTTATGGACTCGACAAAAAACGTGGCGATTCCACAGTAGCTGTCTATGACTTAGGTGGTGGTACTTTCGATATTTCTATTATTGAAATCGCTGAAATCGATGGTGAACATCAATTCGAAGTGTTGGCTACCAATGGTGATACCTTTCTCGGTGGTGAAGATTTCGACTTACGTATCATCAATTATTTAGCCGATGAATTTAAAAAGGATCAAGGTATTGATTTGCATAACGATCCGCTCGCGTTACAGCGTTTAAAAGAAGCCGCTGAAAAAGCGAAAATTGAACTTTCTTCAGCCCAAGAAACCGACATCAATCTCCCTTATATTACGGCTGACAGCAATGGTCCTAAACATCTACAGATCAAATTAACTCGTGCCAAACTTGAGTCACTGGTAGAAGATTTGATTACACGCACCATTGAACCTTGCAAAAAAGCCGTTAAAGATGCCAAGATTTCTCTCGACAAAATATCACAAGTTATCTTGGTCGGCGGACAAACGCGTATGCCGAAAGTACAAGAAGTCGTTAAAGCTTATTTTGGAAAAGATGCTCGTCACGACGTTAACCCGGATGAAGCAGTCGCTATCGGTGCTGCTATTCAAGGTGGTGTATTAGCCGGCGATGTCAAAGATGTCTTATTATTAGATGTAACCCCACTTTCACTAGGAATAGAAACTCTAGGTGGAGTAATGACTAAGCTCATTGAAAGAAACACCACTATTCCAACGAAGAAAAGTCAAATATTTTCAACTGCAGAAAGTAATCAACCCGCAGTCACCATTCATGTACTGCAAGGAGAGCGGGAAATAGCTTCGGCGAATAAAACGTTAGGTCGTTTTGATCTCGCTGATATTCCACCTGCTCCACGTGGTACGCCTCAGATCGAAGTTACCTTTGATATTGATGCGAATGGTATTATTAATGTGTCTGCTCAGGATAAAAAGACTGGCAAAGAACAAAAGATTGTTATCCAATCCGCAGGTGGTTTATCTGAAGAAGAAATTCAGCAAAAAATTAAAGACGCGGAAGTACATGCGGATGAAGACCGCAAATTCCACGAACTTATCAAAGTTCGAAATGACGCAGACAGCCTAATCCATACCACGAGCAAAGCATTATCTGATGCCGGCGATAAAATCAGTGCAGACGAAAAAGCTCAATTAGAAAACTCTATAAATACATTAAAAGAAGCGCTGAAAGGCACTGATAAAGAAAACATCGAATCTAAGCTTAAAGAGCTTACCGAGATCTCTGGCAAAATGTCTGATCGTCTTTATGCACAAGCAGAGACTGGAGCGACCGATGCCGGAAGTCAAACGGAAACTGCTCAGGAAAGTGCTAAAGACAACAAAGACGACGTTGTTGATGCGGTATTCGAAGAAGTGAAAGATAAAGACAAGGACAAAAAAGATAACGATAAGGACAAAGAATAAGCATTTGCCTTCTAGTTACTGGCTGGAGACTGCAGCTAGTAACTAGATCGTAACATCTATATCCATTAACAATTAAAAACTCAAAATCCCTTGTTATGTAATTTACTCGCAGGGGATTTTCTATCTTTGGTTCTCTATTTATGGCAAAAAAAACTGATTATTACGAAACACTGGGTGTGTCACGCAACGCAGATGAGAACGAGCTAAAAAAAGCCTATCGTAAGTTAGCGATGAAATATCATCCCGATAAACATCATTCTGCTGAAGGTAAATCAGCAAAAGATGCTGAAGAAAAATTCAAAGAAATCAGTGAAGCCTACGAAGTTTTATCAGACCCTAATAAGCGTGCCGCTTATAATCAATTTGGTCATGCTGGAGTAGATGCTGCCGGCATGGGTGGCGCACAAGGAGCACATGGATTTAACTTTAATGATGTTTTTGGTGACATCGGTGATGTCTTCGGTAATATTTTTGGTAACCGTGGCGGTTCACAACAAAGTCAGCGTGCCCAACGCGGCGCCGACTTACGTTATACCTTAGAATTGGATCTAGAATCCGCGATTCACGGTACGACCGTTCAAATTCGTATTCCACGTCTTGTAAGCTGTAAAAGCTGCCAAGGAACGGGTGCACGTAAAGGTACCAAACCCATTATTTGCAAAACCTGTGAAGGTCAAGGACAAGTTCGCATTCAGCAAGGTTTTTTCACCATTCAACAAACCTGTCCTGAATGTCACGGTGAAGGTCGTATTATTAGTGATCCTTGTCCAGAGTGTCGTGGTCAAGGTCAAATTCAAGAAACTAAGACTTTATCCGTGAAAATTCCAGCTGGTATAGATGAAGGCAATCGCATTCGTTTAGCCGGTGAAGGTGAAGCCGGTAGTCGTGGCGCAGCTGCTGGTGATCTCTATGTACAAATTCATCTAAAACCACATCCTTTATTTAAACGTGAAGGTAATCACTTGTATTGCGATGTTCCTATTAACTTAACGCTTGCGATATTAGGTGGCGATATACAAATTCCCACTTTAACCGGTGTGGTAAACTTACATATACCACCTGAAACCCAAAGCGGAAAAATATTACGTTTACGGGGCAAGGGAGTTCCTGGACGCCCTGGCGCAACAGGCGATCTTCTTTGTCGTGTTTTTGTAGAAACCCCGGTTAATCTGAACAAAGCACAAAAAGAATTAGTCATTGCACTTGAAAAAGAATTACAAAACGGTAATCACTACCCTAAAGCCCGTTTATGGTTTGAAAGTGTCAGGAAATTTTTCAGTAAGCAAAACTGAAACTCGAAAAATTGGATAAAAAAAGGTATGATCGGTCACATGCTCACAGCAGTTAAATTTTTGACAAAGCGTCATGATAATGATGAACCGGAGTGTATTTATAGATACAGAGGATTGCGAATTGAACGGTAACGCAGTCAAAAATACAAGTGCGAAAAGTATATCAATGATTCAGTATGGATACTGAAGAAAGATCTAATAAGCAAGCTAGAGAGAAATCATGAAAAAAGTTCCTATGACTATCAGCGGTGCTGAACATTTAAAGGAAGAACTCCAACAATTAAAAACCTTGAAACGGCCGCAAGTCATTGCCGCTATTGCTGAAGCGCGTGCGCATGGAGATCTCAAAGAAAACGCCGAATACCATGCCGCGAAAGAAATGCAAGGCTTTATCGAAGGTCGTATCACTGAAATCGAAAATAAATTAGCCAGTGCACAAGTGATTGACGTCACCAAAATACATAATCATGGCAAAGTCATTTTTGGCTCTACCATACATTTACTTAATACCAAGAATGATGAAGAGGTTACCTATCAAATAGTCGGTGAAGATGAAGCTGATATCAAACATTCGAAAATATCAGTCGCCTCCCCCATTGCCCGTGCACTCATCGGCAAAGAGGAAGGCGACGCTGTGGATGTACAAACTCCCGCAGGTTTGGTTAATTTAGAAATTGATAAAGTAGAATATATTTAAGTTTTTAAATTAAATATATTCTAGATTAAATTATTCTTTACTTAACTTTATTCCCTAAAATCATTGGACTTTTTTGACCACTGCTTTTTAAAACCAACATTTCTGCTTCTGTTATATTTGCAACTCGAACACATTTTGGAAAACTGATCGCTGGTTTTATTCTATTTTTTGCAATATCATCTAAAAACAGATCATTTTCTGACAATACAGCATCTTTTGTATGTTTAGATGTATTTGTATAAATTTTTTTAATTCTTCTTTCTAAATGATTGTTTGATTCGTTAGTAAATAATTTTGATCTGCTTTTCGCATTACTCGAGTCAATAGTGGATACAGCAAATTGAGCTGATGAAATAGATCCTAAAGAATTAGAAGTACTAGAATCTTGCGAAAATTGGCCACTATCTGAGTTCGAAAAACAGTTATTTTGACCTAAATCTTTGGTAGATAACACGCCTAGAGAAATTATGTCCTCTGTACTTATTATTTCATTGTTTATAAGTTTTATTTCAAGTTCTGTTAATTTTTCTAATTTTTTTAAGTTCTTAAGAGGAATTTTATCTCCCCCAGAAATGTCGAAAGATCTTTTAGGTTTAGCAAAAAAGTAAAAAGGAATTTTATCATTCGAATCATAATCCTCAAAAAATTCAATAATTTGATTCGGCATTACATTACGATGAAAATCCATAAAAAACTTTAGCCCCTCCCAAGAAGAATACTGAGGAAAAGGGTTTTCCTTACCAGGAATATTTTTGTCAATTTTTCTAAAAACAATCACTATGTTATTCCATTTCAAACAGTAACCATCAAGTTGCATAAAAAATTAAGCCTAAAAATTATTTAATGGAATTACAGGCTAACGATATATGCTTAAGGTTTTCTTAAGGAATAAGAATAAATCATCAACTATTTATTTTTTTGATATAAAAAATATATTACACCATCGATTAATTAAACCGCTACTGCAGCTTTAATCGCCGGATGATATCTATAATCTTTTAATGAGAAATCATCAAAGCAATAATCAAATAATGATTTCGGTTTACGCAAAATATTTAATTGTGGTGCCGCATGGGGTTGTCGTGATAATTGACAATGCACTTGTTCGAGATGATTGCTGTAGATATGACAATCGCCGCCGGTCCAAATAAATTCACCTACTTGCAAATCACATTGTTGCGCAATCATATAGGTTAATAAAGCATAAGAAGCTATATTAAAGGGTACGCCTAAAAATGCATCGGCACTGCGTTGATAAAGTTGACAAGAAAGCCGTGAATTCGCTACATAAAATTGAAATAATAAATGACAAGGCGGCAAGGCCATTTTTGCCAATTCTCCCACATTCCAAGCACTAACAATTAAGCGACGTGAATCCGGGTTAGTTTTTATTTCTTGAATAAGCTGGCTCATCTGATCAATCGTTTGATGATCGACTGTCGGCCAAGAACGCCATTGTTTACCGTAAATAGGCCCTAAGTTACCCGCTGCATCAGCCCATTCATCCCAAATAGTCACTTGATGTTCATTTAAGTAACAAATATTGGTATCGCCACGTAAAAACCATAGCAATTCATAAATAATACTTTTTAAATGGACTTTTTTTGTCGTAACTAGAGGAAAACCGGCACTCAAATCAAAACGCATTTGATAGGCAAAAGTACTGAGTGTGCCTGTGCCTGTCCTATCGGTTTTAGCTTGTCCCTTATTAAGAATATGCTGTAAAAAATCTAAATAGGCGCGCATCAAAATTACTCTCTAAACATCAAAGTCTAGCGTATACTAAGCCAAAATTGAAGCAATCACTATTCTGCGATACTATACTCACCACACTTGAATTTTTGTCTGTGTTGCCGCTCAACTCACAATCCTTATGCTTAGTGTATATATCTGATTGTTGCATGGACGGCACCTGGCAAAAATCCAAATGCAGTGAGTATATACCACTCGATGTTAAAGACGTGATTTCGTCTCTTTAAGGTAAGCTCTATACCCTAGTATTTTCTATCCCTTATTAAAATTATGCGAATAAATCTCTTTGGTGCAGGTTATGTAGGTTTGGTCACAGCGGCATGTTTAGCCGAGCACGGAAATAAAGTGCTTTGCATTGATATTGATCAAGAAAAAATAAAGCGCTTACAATCAGGCGAATGTCCTATTCATGAGCCCGATTTGCCTGCTTTATTACAAAAAAATTTAAGCGCTGGACGACTAAATTTTAGTACAGACCCTCAACAAGGCATTGAGCATGGTTTTTATCAATTTATTACCGTAGGCACGCCTCAAGATGAAGATGGCTCAGCGGATTTAACTTATGTTTTAGAGGTTGCAGAATATATCGGTAAAACTCTGCAGGAGCCCAGACTGATTATCAATAAGTCGACCGTGCCTGTTGGCACTGCTAATAAAGTGAAGGCCATTATTCAAAAGCAATTAGATCATCGTAACGTCAACATTGCATTCGATGTCGCTTCAAATCCTGAGTTTTTACGTGAAGGCGCGGCAGTGACTGATTTTATGCGTTCTGATCGAATTATTATTGGTACCGATAATAATTCGGCAGAAACCCATTTACGACACCTCTATAGGCCCTTTAACCGTAATAACGATCGTTTAATCGCTATGGATATTCGCTCTGCCGAACTGACCAAATATGCGGCCAATGCATTTTTAGCCACCAAGATTAGTTTTATAAATGAAATGAGCCAGTTAGCAGAACGTTTAAATGCGGATATAGAGCAAGTTCGCATTGGCATCGGCTCTGATCCTCGTATCGGTTATCATTTTATTAATCCAGGATGTGGTTATGGTGGTTCTTGTTTTCCTAAGGATGTAGTAGCTTTAGAGGCCACCGCAAAAACGGTTGATTATCAACCTCGATTATTAAATGCTGTACATCAAGTTAATGATGCACAAAAAAAACTTTTATTTAGCAAAATTTCTCAATACTTTAAAAAAGATTTACATGGAAAGATAATCGCCCTCTGGGGTTTGTCTTTCAAACCAAACACAGACGATATGCGCGAAGCACCTAGCAAAGTGTTGATTGCGTCGGCTTTAGCTGCAGGAATGAAAATTCAAGCATTTGATCCCGTCGCGATGTCCGAAGCCGCACGTTTGTATAAGAGTGAAACTAATTTTAGTTGTTGTGATAGCCCAGAAAAGGCCTTAATTAATGCAGATGTTTTAGTAATAGTCACTGAATGGAATATCTTCTTTAATCCTGATTTTCAGCTCATCAAACAACATTTAAAAGAACCCGCTATTTTTGACGGAAGAAATCTTTATGATCCAGAATGTTTAAAGCAATTGGGAATTAAATACTATGCCATTGGTCGCGGGGAGCATTTATAACATGAAAAAAATTACCAAAGCAATTTTCCCGGTTGCGGGTCTTGGTACACGTTTTTTACCCGCAACAAAAGCAAGCCCTAAGGAAATGTTGCCTATTGTGGATAAACCTTTAATTCAATATGCAGTAGAAGAAGCGATTGCTGCAGGAATTACTGAACTTATTTTTATAACAAGTAGTAGCAAACGGGCTATTGAAGATCATTTTGATTCGAATTATGAATTAGAAGCCAAGCTAGCCGAAACAGGAAAAAAAGACCTGTTAGCTATTGTGAAAAATATCTTACCGAAAGGGGTTAGTTGTGTTTATCTACGCCAACCAGACACATTAGGCTTGGGACATGCTGTTTTGTGTGCGCGACCTCTTATTAATGGAGAGGCATTTGCTGTTTTACTCGCCGATGATTTGATTGATTCCACTATCCCTTGTTTGAAACAAATGTTAGATATCTATCAAGAAAAACAGAATACTATCATTGCTGTTCAAGCTATTACTCCTGAAGAAAGTGAACAGTACGGGATAATCGGTTATAAAACTAAAGAAGGTAGACTGAGCCAGATTAACACTATTGTAGAAAAACCTAGTCACAAACAAGCCCCTTCCAATTTGGCTGTGGTTGGTCGCTATATTCTTACTTCGACTATCTTCCCTTATCTTTCGCAGACACCTATTGGAAAAAATGGAGAAATTCAACTAACTGATGCAATCGCTCGACAGCTTAAAGACGAAGTAATGTATGCTTGGGAATTTGAAGGTATACGCTATGATTGTGGAAGTAAGTTTGGTTATTTAAAAGCAACGATCGCCCATGCTATAAAACACCCAGATACTAAAAACTTATTTACTCATTATTTAAAAACTTTGAATAATAAACTTGATTAATCCTTTGCCCAAAAAAAAACGAAGAAGGATTGATACCTCTTCGTTTTAAAGTTTATGCTTATGAAAGCATAATTTTTAATTTTTCACCTGGCTTGAGAAAATCGCCATCAAGCTTATTCCAAGCTTGTATCTTCTTAACCAATACATGGTAGTGCTTAGCAATACCTGTTAGCGTATCTCCACTTTTTACCAAATAGATTTGCTGCGAACTTGTCTTAGTTTGATGACTCACTAACTGCACAGGACCATGCTTGCCTTTTGATCCAGCTTGTTTTAAAGCAAGCTTATTATCATTAGGTTGCGCCTTGCCTATCTTATAGTTCGAGCTTGATGCAGTAACTAATTGTTGTTTATACAACGCTACCCTATCAATAGGTAAAGCAAGCTGACCACGTTTAATCGCAGCCGAAGTACTTTTCACCCCAGGATTCAATTCCTTTAAATCCGCAACTCTCATACCTGCTAATTTAGCGACATGAGTTAAACTCATGCTATTTGCGTCAACTAACTCTAAATAAGGCTTAGCACTCACAGGAGGCAAACTCACGCCATACTTATCTGGATTTTTAACAATCGCAGCTAACGCCAATAAACGCGGAATATAAGAACGTGTCTCAGATGCCAATGGCAATGCCCAGAAATGGGTGTTCTTATCCTGCTGCGTATTATGGCGAATCGCATTCTGCACGTTACCTTCACCCGTGTCATAAGCCGCTATGGCCAATAACCAGTCGCCCCCGAAGAAGCTTTTTAAATAGGTAAGGTAATTTAAGGCCGCATTGGTCGAGCTACTAATATCTCGACGACCATCAAAACCTCTATCTTGATGAACACCATACCCTTTAGCGGTACTGGTCATTAACTGCCATAAACCAGCCGCGCCGGAAGACGAGTTAGTTGCTGACGGATTATAACCACTCTCAATAATAGGCAATAAAACCAATTCTGTAGGCAAATCACGCTTTCTCACCTGCGCATAGACATAGTAAATATAAGGCGCAGCTCGATTCACCGCGTCTTTTAAATAGAGCGGGTTTTTAGCAAACCAACGGATCTGCTCTTGGACCTGAGGTTGGTTTTCCTCACGAGCTGATAATTGTAAATGGGCTCGAATAGGCTCCCAAAGTGTACCCTTCTCTACAGCGCTATACAGCGCTTTAGCATTTTGCGGAGCTAAACTACTACCGGTCGATTTCATAATAAGGTTTTGATAGTTTTTACTATCCGTATCGTTACCCGCACCGCTGAGACCCATACCCCCTTCTTCAGAAGCAGGAAATTGCACACATGCGGTGACACCCACTGCTAGTATGAGTAGTGCGGTAAGTAATAATGTATAAATTTTAAGCATTTTATAAGTCATATTAAAGATCTTACGGGGACCGCTTAGGTAGGTCAAGATAAAGGGCTTACAAGAGCTAAATTAAACGTCTTTTTTGTAAGCTTTTAACCTACATTTTAAGCAAGTATTTCTTACTCAAATACCTACATTTTTACATTGATTTTATGTATATAAGAAAATAAAAACCATGTATTTTAAGCTCTTTTTAGTCACACCCTACCTATGCGATAATAAAAAAGGTGTTAAGATTCATCGACTATCACTTCTAACTGTTTTTAGCTGGATAACCCTTTTGAAACAGCATTACCTAGACATTGAAGATCATCGTTTAGCTAGTCTAATCCCTCATTATGCTGGCCACCACTTATTACAATTGAGCCCTTATTCTTTTTCAAGCTTATCTACCAGTCCTATTATCCATAAAGTTACGGTTTCTTCGTGCTATAAATGTAAGTTAAATACCTGCCAAAAAGTTGGCTATGATCTGGAAAGCTTATACACTCATTTACCATTTGCCAATGATAGTATTAACCTAATCCTCATGCCCCATACGCTAGAAGTAAGCAAAAATACCGCACAAGCCATACTTACAGAAGCCTGGCGAGTATTAGCCCCCAATGGCCATTTAATTATATTAGGTATCAATCCTGTCAGTTTATGGGGCCTATATCGGTTATGCTCAATTAAAAAGAAACCTGCTTGGGATGGTCGTTTTCACACAATCCAAACCCTTTGTCAATGGATACACTTTTTAGGGGGTGAAATTCAGCATACTGAGAGCTTTCTATTTAGACCCCCTTTATCCACCCCCCTCGGTAGGTGGTTATTTAAGAAATTAGCTTGGTTAGAACGAATATCACCTTGGCTTATTCCCTATATGGGAGGAATTTATTTGATTATTGCTGAAAAACGAATAAAAAGACTCAATGGGCTAGGCTTAGTTTGGCAATTTCCGCCAGTACTCAATAATAAGGTCTTGGCTACCAATGCTCGAGGGCCCCACCATGCATAAAATCCCAAAAATAGAGATTTTTACCGATGGTGCTTGCCGGGGAAACCCTGGGCCTGGAGCCTGGGCGGCTCTCCTGCGATACCAGGGGAAAGAAAAAACCATTTCCGGTACCGAAAACACTACTACTAATAATCGCATGGAGTTAATGGCGGCCATTCAGGCTTTAATGGCAGTAAAAAAACCCTGTCAAATATCACTCAGCACTGATTCGCAATATGTTCAAAAAGGCATTACTGAATGGCTGCCTCAATGGAAGCGACGAGCTTGGCTTACTGCCAATAAAAAACCTGTTAAAAATTCTGATTTATGGAAAGAATTAGCTATACAAGCTGAACGTCATCAAATCCGCTGGGAATGGGTAAAAGGACATAGCGGCCATCCAGAAAATGACCGTGTAGACAGTTTAGCTAATGCTGCCTTAGACGAGCTGCTAAAATAATACTCTTGGCAATTGAACCCTTGGCTGTGTTACTGCTCAACTCCTCGCAATCCTCATGTATGTTTAATACACTCCGGCTCGTTTCCCAGCGCCTTGCCAAAAATCCAATTGTTGTGAGTTAAAATTTATCTCTTAATAGGGAATACCATAAATTATGGCTTTAGAGAACCTTTAGTCCTTAATATAATAAGCATCTAGTAAAGCACGTCGATAAACGAGTGGTGCCTTTATTTCATCTTCAAATTCAACATATTCCCAAGCATCTGCATTGCTCAACAAACGGCGTAATAAAAGATTATTCAATGCATGACCAGATTTATAACCACTAAATGCACCGATGAGGCTATGGCCTAATAGATAGAGATCTCCCACTGCATCAAGAATTTTATGACGCACAAACTCATCCTCATAACGTAAACCATCTTCATTCAGTACCCTATACTCATCTACAACCACTGCATTATCAAGGCTTCCACCCAAAGCGAGCCGTACCTCACGTAATTTCTCATAGTCTGCCATAAAGCCAAATGTACGTGCGCGACTAACCTCTTTAATATAAGAAGTTGTGGAGAAATCAATACTTGCTTTTTGACTACGATTTTGAAAAAGTGGGTGATTAAAGTCAATTTCAAATGAAACCTTAAATCCATCGAATGGTTCAAAAGAAGCCCATTTATCTCCTTCAGTCACTTTAATAGCTTGTTTGATTCGGATAAAGCGTTTTGAAGCGCTCTGTTCCTCAATACCTGCCGACTGAATCAAAAAAATAAAGGGTCCTGCGCTTCCATCCATAATGGGAATTTCTGAAGCGGTAATATCAACATACGCGTTATCAATACCCAAACCTGCCATAGCCGACATTAAATGCTCTATGGTCGCAACTCTGACACCATTTTTCAGTAAAGTAGTTTGTAAGGTAGTTTCACCGACATGTTCAGCACGAGCTTGAACTTCAACAATAGGATTAAAATCTATCCGACGAAAAATAATTCCAGTGTTAATAGGTGCCGGTCGCAAGGTTAATATTGCTGTTTCACCACTATGTAATGTAATACCAGCGGCTTTAATAACGTTTTTTAAAGTACGTTGTTTCAGCGCACGTGATGTTTGAATTAAGTTGTTTTTTCTGGACACCCTTAAGAAACCTCTTCTTGTCTTCGTAAAAAAGCCGGAATATCAAAATATTCAATATCGGTAACAGCATTATCTGCTGTGGACTTACTTGGTGTAACAACGCCTTGTTTGCGTAAAACCGTAGGACGCTCCAACTGATGATAATCTAAACTACCGTCAGCTGCTCTAATGAGGCTTGAATCCTCTCCCTCATGCATTACCGTGCCTGTAGGAAGATGATGTCCTAGACCTGTTATCACTATTGTTACACGTAACTCGTCATTCATTCCTGAATCTATCACTGTACCAATGACAACATTAGCGTCTTCTGAAGCAATTTCTTTAATCACTCCACCGACTATTCCAAATTCTTTCATTGATAAATCCGGTCCCGCAGTTATATTAACTAATACACCACGTGCACCTTTTAGATTGATATCTTTTAATAGAGGACTGCCGATAGCGGCATTTGCAGCCGATAGCGCTCTATCTGAACCCAATCCTACTCCTGTACCCATCATGGTCGTACCCATCTCTGACATTACGGTTTTAACATCCGCAAAATCCACATTAATTAGACCGGCACGTGTTATCAAAGCAGCAATTCCTTTAACAGCGCCAAATAATACATCATCTACCGCTTTGAATGCATCTAAAAAACTAACTTCATCGCCTAAAACATTCATTAACTTTTCATTAGGGATAGTAATCAGCGAATCGACATGCTGACTAAGTTGCTTAATTCCTTCCTCAGCTAAGCGCAAACGCTTCTTCCCTTCAATCTCAAAAGGCTTAGTTACGACTGCTACGGTCAAAATTTTCATCTGCTTAGCAATCTCTGCAATAACGGGTGCCGCACCCGTTCCTGTACCGCCTCCCATCCCTGCCGTGATAAACACCATATCGGCTCCCTCTAAAGCCGCTCTAACTCTTTCTCTATCTGCTTCGGCAGCAAGACGACCTATTTCAGGATTTGCTCCAGCACCTAAACCTTTAGTAATTTGTTGACCTAATTGTAATAAACAATTAGCAGAAGAGTTTTTTAGCGCTTGGGCATCGGTATTAGCGCAGATAAATTCTACTCCCGGAATATCTTGTGCCAACATATGTTCAAGAGTATTTCCACCACCTCCTCCAACGCCAACAACTTTTATGACAGCATTTTGTAGAGGGGGATTGTGCGAATCAAATTTGGCACTCATAATTAACTCCTAAGAATTTCAGTATTATTTAAAAATTTTCGCATAACCAATTTTTTATACGTGCTATTTTTCTACCAAATAAAACATTAGGTTTTCTCTGTTCGCATTGTTGTTGATAGCCATATAATAATAAGCCTGTACTGGTTGCATACATTCCATTCGTGGTTACTTCGCTATTCCCAGTAATATATTGAGGATGACCCAGCCTTACGGGTAACTTAAAAATTTTCTCTGCTAATTCGACACTCCCACTGACATTAGAAGCACCACCCGTCAACACCACCCCTGCTGCAAGAAATTCTTCAAAACCACTACGATATAATTCGGCTTTCACTAAATGGAAAAGCTCTTCATAGCGTGGTCCTACCACTTCTGCTAAAGCACGTTTAGTCAGCGTGCGTCCGGGACGATCTCCCACTCCGGAAACTTCGACAAGTTCATCTGGATTTGCTAGTTCTGGTAAAGCACAAGCATGTCTTCTTTTTATCTGTTCTGCACTTTGTGTGGGTGTTCTTAACGCAACGGCAATATCATTCGTGACTTGATCCCCTGCAATTGGAATAACCGATGTAAAACGTATAGCACCTTCAGTAAATATAGCGATATCGGTGGTTCCTCCACCAATGTCTATTAAACACACACCCAACTCTTTCTCATCTTCTGTTAATACCGATTGACTCGATGCAAGTTGTTCTAAAATTATTTCCGTCACTTCTAAACCACAGCGTTGGATACATTTAATGATGTTTTGAGCCGCGCTAACTGCGCCCGTTACCATATGTACTTTAGCTTCTAATCGCACGCCAGACATCCCTATTGGCTCACGAATACCTTCTTGGCTATCAATGATAAATTCTTGAGGTAAAATATGTATTATTTTTTGATCCGCTGGAATAGCAACTGCTTTCGCAGCATCAATCACCCGTTCCACATCTGCATGGGTAACTTCTTGATTTTGAATCGCAACAATTCCATGAGAATTCAAACTTCGAATATGATTTCCAGCAATACCAGTATATACACTTCGAACTGGGCTGCCTGCCATGGCTTCTGCTTCACCCACAGCTTGCTGAATTGAATCAACGGTTGCATCAATATTAACTACAACACCTCGCTTTAATCCTAATGAAGGATAAATTCCCATACCAATAATTTCGATACCATTGGGCTTAACTTCACCCACTAAGGCATTGACCTTGGATGTGCCAATATCTAAACCTACAATTAAATTCTTAATCGGTTTCTTTGCCATATTATTTCACCTTCAATTAAATTCTCTAGATCTTTTCAAACTTCATCATTTAACTTCATTGTTAGGATATAGCTCATTACTTTATTTTTTGTGAACCGAATTTTCCCCATAAACTCAAAACTCATTGCATTTGGAAAAATCTATTGCTTTACATCATTAATAATTTCTAAGAAATCCGTTTCTTAAATTTTACTGCCATACCATGGGCATATCGGAGATCCACATAATCTACCATAGATACTTTACTTGCAATAACATCAGAATAAACATCTAGCAAACGTTCTACTTGTATAGAAGGTTGACTTCGATTTAAATAAACTGTTAACCCATTATCTAACTTTAGATACCAATATTGTTGATCCACTAGTCTTAATAATTTAATTTTTAAGTTTAATTGTGCAAACATTGGATTCAATGTGATATAGGTTTGTAATAAATATTTTTGTTGGCCTATAGGCCCTTCAAAAATGGGGAGATCTAATGCCCTAGAATCTCCATCTGGAATGAAAATATTACCTTGTTCATCTAATAAACCATGCTTTCCAATAAAAGCGATAGGTTTCTTAGTAATAAAACTTACCGCCAATGTATCCGGCCAAAATCGTTTTATGTTTACATTAGCTATCCATGGTACATGTAAAATTTTTTCTTTTAACCCCTGGCTATCTAAACGAAAAAAACCTTTTGCAATAAATGGCAAAATAATTTGCTGCAAATGACTTTGCTTAACATAAGTTAAATCACCACTGATTTTAATGTTTTTAACAGGAAAGCAACTAGGATTGGCT
Organism: Rickettsiella endosymbiont of Xylota segnis; assembly: GCF_964019545.1. Lineage (NCBI taxonomy): Bacteria > Pseudomonadati > Pseudomonadota > Gammaproteobacteria > Legionellales > Coxiellaceae > Rickettsiella > Rickettsiella endosymbiont of Xylota segnis. The sequence goes on from NZ_OZ026451.1 coordinate 1,341,716, forward strand.
AATTTTTGCCATAATAAAATTAAACTTAATATGAGTAATAAACTCAATGAAAACTTAAAAAACCATCCTTTTGAAGGCAATTGGGAACTTAAACGGGCCAATCTAGGTTTATCGCGTTGCCTTTGGAATCGTTGGTTTTCAACTACTTTCCCATTTTTAACCATCGCTTAGCCATCAGAAATACAAGAAATCAAAGGGGATAATAATCTATATAGTGTGTTTCTGCCAGTTTTACTGATCTAGCTTACTTCATAATATTAAGAGTATTCCGTTTCCTATGAATTTGAAGAATATATCTCTGCAAGTTCGAACGATATAAATTAATACTGAATACTGATAGATTCTTCGCCAAATCTTTCACGCAGAGCCTTCAATAAATCGTCTTCAGGCTTCACTCTCCACTTATCACCTAAATTTAAATACACTTGTGTTTTTAATTCAGGGTGAGTGTAAGCAATACGCGTAAGACAAAGACCTGGACAAAAATTGCTCATTAATTTTTGCAAGTCATCAAGTAGTTCCGGCCCAATGACAGACTTAGAAAGTTTAATCAATAAGTTTTTGGCATGACTTTCACGTGCTTCGCTGATATCTAAAATTTTTTTCGCTAATACTCGCGTATTCCCCGTAAATTCGTCTCGTTGGATCTCTCCTTCTATGATTAATAATTTATCTTTATTCAGCTTTTCACGATATTTGATATAGGTATCACTAAATAAGGTTACTTCTAAACGTCCGCTTGCATCCTCCAAATTAAGTACAGCCATACGATCCCCGCGTTTGGTCCATAATGAACGAATAGTCAGTACCCAACCAGCGATAGTAATAGATTGACCCGCTTGGCAAGTTAATTCACTTAGGGACGTCGAAATGAAGTGAGCTAATTCGCTCGTATAATTTTCTAAAGGATGACCACTTAAATAAAAACCTAAGACTTCTTTTTCAGCCTGTAAACGTTGCAATTTTGGCCAATCTTCCTGGTTCACCATTTGGCTTGAATAAGAAACCATATCTAGGCCAAAAAAATCTTTTTGACCTGAAATTTTTGCCAGTGATCTTTGATCCGCCGCTTGTAAAGCAGCTTCCATATTACCTAAAAGACTGGCACGATTTATACCAAAACTATCTAAGCTACCCGAAAAAATTAAGGCTTCTAAACTTCTACGATTTAGTTTTTGCAAATCCACACGATGGCATAAATCAAATAAATCACTAAATTTTTGTTGTTGACGCTGTTCTATCAGCATTTCTATAGCCCCAGCTCCCAAACCTTTAATAGCACCTAAGCCGTACCGAATCGAACCCCTCGTATCTTCAACCGTAAATTTATAGTTGCTATGATTGATATCGGGTGGCAATATATTCAATTTCATTGAACGACATTCTGCAAGAAAGGTCACAACTTTTTCGGTATGATCCATATCGGATGATAATACTGCGGCCATAAATTCTGCGGGATAGTGCGTTTTTAACCATGCAGTTTGATAAGAAACTAAAGCATAGGCCGCTGAATGCGATTTATTGAATCCATAGTCTGCAAATTTTTCCATTAAATCAAAGATTTGATTTGCTAAACGAGACTCAATGTTTTTCTGTTCTGCACCTTTTATAAAAACTGTTCTTTGCTGCGCCATCTCCTCTGCTTTCTTTTTCCCCATAGCACGACGCAATAAGTCAGCAGCCCCTAAAGTATAACCTGCAAGTACTTGTGCAATTTGCATTACTTGTTCTTGATATAAAATAATTCCATAGGTAGGACTCAATATTGGCTCTAAAAAAGGATGATCATACTGCACTTGTGCACGTCCATGTTTACGATTAATAAAATCATCGACCATGCCTGACTGTAATGGCCCGGGACGAAATAAAGCCACTAAAGCAATGATTTCATCAAAACTATCGGGTCGTAATCGTTTAACGAGATCCCGCATCCCTCGAGACTCTAATTGAAATACAGCAGTCGTATTACAGGTTTTTAATAAAGCGAAAGTGCTTACATCATCAATAGAAATGGCAGTGATATCTAATAAGGATTCTTCTGGTGACTTTTTTGCATTAATTGCTTGAACCGCCCAATCAATTATGGTCAAGGTTCGAAGGCCTAGAAAATCAAATTTAACTAAGCCAACTTTTTCTATATCATCTTTGTCAAATTGGGTAATGCAGTGTATTCCGCCTGGCTCACAATAAAGTGGTGTAAAATCTGTCAGTCTGGAAGGTGCAATAACTACTCCACCCGCATGTTTACCGACATTACGAATTAATCCTTCTAATTTTTTTGCTAAATCAATTAATACTTTTACTTCATCTTCATTTGCGTAGCGATATTTTAGTTCATCTTCTTGATCAAGCGCTTTTTCCAGTGTAATACCTAACTCAAAAGGAATTAGCTTGGCAATTTTATCCACCATACCATATGGGTATCCTAGCACACGCCCTACATCTCTAACTACTGCACGAGCGGCCATACTTCCATACGTTATAATTTGCGAAACCGCATCACGCCCATAACGTTCTGTTACATAATCAATAACCCTATCACGTCCTTCCATGCAGAAATCAATATCGAAATCCGGCATAGAAATACGTTCTGGATTTAAAAAGCGTTCAAAAAGCAAGTCATATTGCAAAGGATCCAAACCCGTAATTTGCAAGGCATAAGCTACTAAAGATCCCGCTCCTGAACCTCTACCAGGACCCACCGGAATTTGATTTTTCTTTGCCCAACGAATAAAGTCAGCAACAATAAGAAAGTAACTTGCAAAACCCATCGAATTGATCACTTTGAGCTCTGAATGCAGTCGTTCAAAATAAATTTTTTCAAATTCCTTGGCGTTAATGCACGGCTTCTGTACCTCTTCCTTTTCAACCATCCCAACTAACTTGGTTTCTGTATTCTTAACCTGAGATAAACCTAAAACTTTAGAGCGCTTCTCTAAACATTGTACTAAGCCTTGTTTTGCTTCTTGTATTAAGAAATTTTCTGCACTCATTCCTGCTGGAATAGGAAAATTAGGCAAAAAAGATGCTTGTAATTCAATTTCTAAGTTACAACGCTTAGCAATTTCCACCGAATTAGTCAATGCAGATGGAATATCAGCAAATAAAACAAGCATTTCTTCTATAGAACGAAGATATTGTTGCTCGGTATGAATCTTAGGGCGTTTAGGATCATTTAAGGTATATCCGCTATTAATGCAAACTCTAGCTTCATGTGCTTCAAAATCTTCAGGTGAAATAAAGCAAACTTCATTGGTTGCTACGACTGGAGCACTATATTTTTTTGCTAGTTCAAGGACTGACCCGATATATTCTTCCTCTAAGGGTCGGCCTAATCGTTGTAACTGCAAATAAAAACGATTTGGGAATAGCGTTAGCCAAGAGTCCAAAATTTCAGCTGCTAAGGGTTTATTATTCTTCATGAAACAAGATGCAATTTCTCCTTCTCTTGCTCCTGATAATACGATCAAGCCCTCAGAATAATTTGCAAACCAACTCTTTTGGAGAATTGGTTTGCCTTTTTGTTGATTCTCTAAATAGGAACGCGAAATTAATTGAATTAAGTTTTGATAACCTAGTTGATTTTGGCAAAGTAAAATTAATTGAAATGCTGGATCGGATAATCGATCATTTTTTACCCAACATTCTGCTCCAATTATAGGTTTGATCCCTTTTTTTATTGCTGCCTGATAGAACTTAATTGTTGCAAATAAATTTGATAGATCCGTTACGGCAATAGCTGGCATAGAAAGCTCATCCGCTCTTGAGACAAGCTTATCAATGTGAATCAGGCCATCGCTCAAAGAGTATTCTGTATGTAGGTGCAGATGGATAAAGGATGGCATATATTCTTCGCACTTGAATTTTTGTCTGTGTTGATCCTCAATGCGCAATTCTCTTGGTTCACTCGACTTGCTCGTTGCAGCACCTTACCAAAAAAACATGCTGTGAGTATACCCCCGATTAACGCGCAACAGAAACCTTGTGTTTTGCCAGAATCAATTTGAAAAGATAGCTTCAATAAACTTCTAGCGTTTTGCAAGAAAAATACTAAATTTTCTTTTTCAAGTGCGTTTGAATCCTAAGGTTCTAGTGCTTTATAGGTTTCTTTTAAGCTAAATATTAAAAAGGTATAAAGTATATCCAATTGCAGGGATTGACCAGTTAAATAACAACGTAAAAAATTTTTACATACGTAATTTAATCTAATTGCTCCAGCATAACAGGCTCCACCTTTTATTTTATGCACGATGTTTTCAATAGTTTCCCAGTCTTTTAACTGATAGGTCTTTTCAAGCTCTTGTATATGACCAGGGATAGATTCTTTAAACATTTCTATAATTTCATTAAACAAATCCATGTTTCCGCTCAAATTTTTAAGGCTAATACTTTTATTATAAATAGGATATGAATTTATAATATCGCGCAAATTAGCTTTCTCTATGGTTAAGTTATTTTCCTCTATGTATTCATTTTTAATAAATTTAGATTGTTTTAGCAAAGGATTAAATTCAATCACATTGATTTTTTTATCTTGAAAATATTTATCTAGTTTTTTTATTTTTTCTTTCGTTAAAGGTTTTAACCATACTTCATTGATGCCAGCTGCTAAACATTCTTCTTTAAATTTATTTTCTCCATGAGCTGTTAAAGTAATAATTGGAGTCGCCGGTTTTTGGTTAATACGTTCCCAATAACGGTACAAAACGGCAATTTCACTCCCACTAAGGCCAGGCAAACCTAAATCAGTAATAATTAAATCAAAACTATGATTTTTGGCAAACAGTAGTGCTTCTTGCATAGTTGATACCACTGTCAGATTATACCCAGCTTGAGTGAGTAACTCTTGAGAAAATTTAATCGTTAAAAGATCATCTTCAATCAATAAAATATTTTTTTTAATTAGCTTTTTTGGGAATTGTGTTGTTTGTTGCAACAACAGCTTTTTTACTTCAGGAGACTCATTAGGTTCTAAAAAGACAAAAGGTTCAGAATTTTTATTTTTAAATTTTAAGAGTTTATTTTTTTTTGCAAAATTCATAAACAAAGTAAAAGAAAAGCTAGTACCTACGCCCATCTCGCTTTTTACTTGTATCTCGCCACCTAATAAATTAACAAATTTTTTCACTATGTAAAGACCAACACCATAACCTTGCGTTTGATTATTTTTTTCAAAACTAGGTGTTATTCGAAAAAAAGGATCAAATACTGATTTCAATTTATCCGCAGGAATCCCTATCCCTGTATCGCTAATCGTAAATTCAATATATACACCATCTGATTGATGGGGTAATAATACTAATTCTTTAATAGTTACAACAACTGTTCCTTGTTCAGTAAATTTAATCGCATTTGTCGCTAAATTTAGTAAAATACGTTCCAGTTTATTTTGATCACTGACTATATTCTCAGCAGAAGAAACGTCTAAATTAATCTGCAAGGTAATTCCTTTAGTCTTTACTGAAGGTAATAACAAATTTTGCAGTGACTCTGCTAAATCTTGTAAAGAAAAACTATTCACTTTAAGCAGTGCTTCGTTAGCTTTTTCTAATGAAGCCACATCAAGCACGTTGTTAAGCAAACTTAATAATTGATTACTGGCGTTATACATCAAACGTAAATCATCTTTATTTTCCAATATTTTTAAACGTTGTTCGAGTAATTGAGATAAACCGATGATGCCTGTTAAAGGCGTCCGAATATCATGACTCATATTCGCAAGAAACTCGGTTTTAGCTTGATTAGCCGCATCCGCTAATATTTTCGATTTTTTTAATTTCCTTTGGGTATTTTTAAGTTCTGTAATATCAATAGATACTCCTAAGATACCAATTATTTTTTCAGATTTTCCTCTTAAAGGCGATTTCTGGGTCAAGAAAATATGCATAGTATCGTCCGATAACTTTGCTCTTTCTTCAAAACTAACCATTTGATTATTTTGCATCACAAAGCGATCATTTTCCTGTATCCTTTCGGCTTGGTCTTTCCAAGAAAAATCAAAATCCGTTTTGCCGATAACTGCTTTAGAATCAGAAAATCCTGTTAATTCGGTATGTAATTTACTCCCACCTAAGATAACACTATTAGTATCTTTCCAATAAATACTTGCAGGAACATTTTCAACAATATTACTTAAATATATATTTAATTTTTCATTTTCTTCCCATAAATATTGATTGAAGTCCTTGAGCGATGGATTAATTTCACTAAAGACAGTTATCTCTTCTTTTTTGAACATGATTGAAATACATTGAATTAAGATAGGCTCTTCCTGATCATTAGACACCTTATGAAAAATAGCAGAAAAACTCTTATCTTTATTTTTAATGCTTTTATTAAAGAGATCATTAACTATCCTTAAATAATCACTCACAAAAATATTGGATATCGGTTTATCAATTAACTCAGCTAAAGAATTAATATTTAATGAAGAAAAAAAGTGTTGATTACCTCCTTTAAATGATTTTTTTTTACTATCTAACCAATAAACCGGAAAAGGTAATGCATTTAAGATAATTCTGAAATTCGTCATACACACTCCTTAAAAATTACCTTTATCATTATTTTAATTTTGATTCAATGCTAGAAAGAAAGTAGAATCATTATTAATTGCATTCAAAGGAGTGTAAAAAAAAGATTGGCCAACTAAGTCACCTAACTTTTTAGTAGAGTTACGCAAGCATTTTTCACGACTATATGCATTAATTTTACTTGAAAGTTTTTCACCTAAAGAGTTTTCTCGGTTTCCTAGAATATTGAAATGCGTAGCTTTAATTTCTGTACTTTCAAATAGATTCGCATCTATAAAATTAAGTAGAAAATTATTTTTATCTGGATTATGCATTTCTTTAAATTCATCAGTCAATTCTGTAGCTTTGAATAAAAAAACCGGTGTGGAAGTAAGTTGAGTTGGTTTATATCTAAATCCAATTTCTTGATGATGTTGACATAATGTTTCAAGTTGATCCATTATCTTAAACGAGTTTTCAGAAAAATTAGCTTTCTGCCTTTGCTTTTTACAATAAATTAAAACTTCTTTTTTTAAATCATTTTGTTCAAACTCGGATATACAAGAAACTACCCATGTATCGATTAAACCACAAAATTTTAAATTTTGAGGATTTTCTGATGTAGACTCATTTTGAGCAGCCATTTCTAAAGCTAACATACCGCCGAATGAATAACCTACCAAAATAAAAGGGCCTTGAATTTCATTAAGTATGATTGAAAGATAGTTTCGCGCCATTTCTTTCATAGTTAATAGCTTTAATTGATTTCTATCCAATAACGGATCTTCAATGCCATAGCAAATGTTGGCAAATTTTAACTGTTCTACTAATTTATAAAAACAACTAAGTCCTCCTCCAGCAGGATGTATAAATATAATAGCAGGGAAATTACTATCTCCATTTTTCAAAATGCGAAGTAACCCTTTTTTATTCCTAATATTTAGTATCTTATATAATTCGTCCTCCAATCCTTCAATACTTGGATTTTGATATAAATCATTGGCGTGCAAAAGTTTTTTTGGATCTAGTTTAAATTCATTATTAATTGTATTAATTATTTCCATCGCTGAAATAGAATCGCAACCAAAATTCATAAAATTTGCTTTTATATTATTTGGAAAAGAAGGTAGCCTTTTTTTAATTATTTTTAACAAAGTTTTTCCATTAGGTGTTTGAGGAGGAATTTCCTCGAGTTGCTTTTTGTTAAATTCCGCTTCAAATTTTAGAAACTGAGTTTTGTCTAGTTTCCCATGGGCATTGACTAAAAATTCATCCAATTGCACATAAAATGATGGAAACATATACGCAGGTAAGCGATTAATTAGGTGCTCATGAAATTCTTCATTAGCTGATTTTATAAATTTTTTATTCACAGATTTTAAAGTATAAAAAGCAACTAGTTGATTAGCTCCTCCTATATTGGTAAACAATACTTCAACTTGTTTAACAGCTGAGTGTAGCGACAAGCAATTTCTAACCTCTTCGAGAGCCACTAAATTACCGCTTATCTTAACTTGCAAATCATCTGCCCGTCCCATAAACATTATTTGTAGATCTTTTGTAGTGTACTTGACTAAATCGCCAGTTCGATAGCATCTATTGCCTAACTCTCCAGTAAATCTATTTTTATCTAACGCTGAATTTAAATACCCCTTCGCTACACCCTCTCCTTTTACAAATAACTCGCCAATACCTCCCAAAGGAGCTTGGGTTCCAAATGGTGTTAATACTTCCACAGTTGTTTCATTAATAGGTGAACCAATGAGAGTTGTATTATAATTATTGATATTTAGTTTGTTAAAGGTATGGGTCAATGCAAATATGCTCGCTTCGGTGGGTCCATATCCATTTATAATTATAGGTGCTTTTGGATGATTTAAAATTTTTAATACTGTATCTTTATGTACAACATCACCGCCCACCATTAAATATCTTAAGTTTTTAAAGATTCCAGATTGATTATTAGCATATGAGTCAAACAAACCAGCCGTAAGCCACATATGTGTAATATTTTCAGTAATTAATTTATTTCGAAAAGAATTTATATTTAAAATAGTTTCTTTATCAAAAAGAACTAAGCTCGCACCATGATGCCATGCTAACCAACATTCTAGTTGCGCAGCATCAAACGCCTGATTTGCAGTTTGAGCTACCCTTTCATTAGGCAAAACCTCTATAAAATTTGGTGACTCTACTACACGAAAAATTCCTTTTTCCCGCAAAATCACCCCTTTAGGAGTACCTGTGGATCCTGAAGTATAAAGAATACAGAATTCATCCGTATTTTTCTCTAACGTAGGTAACTTTTTATCTAAGTTGAAAATGGGATTTTTAAGCGAATTAATTGAAATTAACTGCACATCTTCAAGATTTGTATCAAAAAGCCCTTTGGAATTGTCATCAACAATAAAAAATTTAATTTTAGCGTCATTAATAATCAATTTAAGTCGCTCATTCGGATTTTCTTTAGAAAGCGGAATAAACACCCCACCAATTTTTAATATCGCTAATTCAGCTACAAAAAATAAATAAGTGGCATCTAAAAAAATTCCAACATAATTTCCTTGGGTTACGCCAGCCTCAATCAAAACATGAGCGAGAATTGTTGATTGCTGATCTACTTCTTTATAACTTAATCGTTTCTGATCATAGTTAAGAGCGATATTTTCAGGATATTGATCCACCATTTGTTGAAACTTGCTCACTAGACTAATTTTTTTAGAAAAATCAAGTTTAGGACCTTGCCCCATTCTTATTAGTTGTTCCCGTTCATCATCACAAACTACCGATATGTCTCGAATTTTTTGATTAGGGTTTTTACAAAAATTTTCGATTAAATATTTAAAATTTTCAGAAATACTTTTACGAAAACCAAGCGAATATTTTTCTTTTGCAACCTCTAAAGTGATAACATATTTTTTTTGTAGTTCCTGAACATAAGCCGTCAGCGGGCTAAATCGACATTCTTCTCGTAAATCTAAAATACTAGGCCTTGGCTCGATCAACTCTGCAGTTTCATTTCCTAATAAAAGCTTAGGCTCTTCATCACTCTGAAATACAATTGCAACTGTTTTAGAGGCATTATAAGGCATAAGTTTCTGAATTTCTGAGAAAGAAAAATCTTGATATTTCATTCCATTAATAAGATTTTTATGATTTTCAGTGAAAAATTCATCGAAACTTTTGTTTTTACTTAAATCAAAAGCATGGATAAGTAAATTTACAAAAAAACCTGGTGTATCAACAAAAAGTGCTTCCCTTCCTGAAGTTACTGTTACAATTGGTATGTATTCACTATGTGCATAATGGGCCACCAAAATACTAAACAAACTTATTATCACACTATAAGGTGTCACTCCACTTTGGCTCGCTATCGACTTTAATGTTTGGGAATTTTCTCGAGAAATTTCAAATAGATACCGCTCAGACTTTAGTTCAGTGATTGATTTGAAATTTAAATTAACGGTCCTATCAGGAGGAATTCCTACCGACCTTTCACATATTGAAAGATGTTCAGTCCAAAATTTTTTAGCCTCATTTTGAAATTTTTCATTATTAATTTTAGTTTTTTGTTGGTAAGCTACAAAATTCTGATAAGTTAAACGTTTCGGTAAGGCTAAATAATCTGAATTTAACGCAGCATTATAAGATTTAGATACAGTTTTTAAATATAGGTTTAATGAAAATGCATCAGAAATGCAATGATGTATAACAAAAGTAATGTAGAATTTTTTTTCGGCTTCAAAAACAAGAACTGTGCAAAGCTCGTTAGAGTTAAGCATTGATAAAGGTTTACTTGTTTTCTCACGAATTATGTCCATTAATTTAAATTTACTTTTTATTTCTTCATAATAAAAATTAATTCGCTTATTTTCTGTAGATAAAATAGATTTAATTACTTGGCCTTCAACAATCTTGTAAGAGAAATTAAAAACATCGTAATGCTTACTCAATTGTTGACAAGCGATTTCGAAACATTTTATATCTAAATGATTAGCCAAAAAACATGCTATCATATGAAACTTAGAACTATTAGTTACACCTTCACTTCGTTCTGCAGCAAAAATTCTTTTTTCCTGCAAAGACAACTCCTGGCAAGGTTGCTTAAATTGGGTTAATTCAAAATTCTTTCCACAAGCAATTTTCTCATCTTTTTGTTGGTTAATATATGCTAGCAAAGCAGACAACGTCATTTTTGGACTAAGTAATCTATCAATATCTATTTTAACACCTAGCTCATTATATAAAAATCCACTTAAATAAGTTAATTTTAGCGAACTTAGTCCTAAGAACACCAACGGATCATCTAACTTGATTTCTAATTTTGCATTACTTTTATTTTGACCGATTATTTGAAATTTTAATTGCTCAACCACCATTTCAGTTAAATCATTTGTTTCTTGACGACCAGTAATAAACCTTTTTGTTAATTCTTTAATATCAGAGGTTTCTTTTTGCAAATCAGGTAAATATAATTTAGCATTTTCTAAATCTTTTTTATTGATTACTCTTTTGTTAAAGTAATTATTGGCTACTGAGTTTTTTTCGATCGTTTTACACATCAGTAAATAAGGATCTAATTGAGTTAATGAACGAGTAGAAAAATTAAGAATAATTTCATGATTTAATTTTTTATCTAAATCAATGGGTAAAGTCCCAAATTTTTTAAATAAGGTAAATAGAAATGATTGTAAAAATAATACCTTTTTAGTATTTCTTAATAAGAGTCTAACAAGGGAACTTTGATTGGTTTCTTGACATAAAATATCTACAAAAGTTTCTGCCAATTTATTTGATTCTGTTCTTTTAAATTTAATTTTTATCTTATCTAAATTTTTCGATTCTGCGAATATAGCGATTTGCTTCAGAAGTTCATATTCGACTTCTAATCCCGTATTTCTACAACTGACAAAAAAACCATTTACTAATAAATGCTTGTCGGTTTCGTTTACTTTACAAACAGCTAATGCTGTTAGATCCTCAGAAACAGTGTCAGCATCATGGCTTTCTTTAGTTCCAGAGCTGGATAGATTTTTTATCGTAGCAATAAAGCAGTCTATTTCACCTTTTTGAATTAAATTTTCCAAATTCCATTCTTTTTCAGGATATTCAGAAAAAGGAAATAAATTAAATTGATTTGTTCTTTTTGGGATTTGTTCAATTCTAGCAATTTTATCCTTATCTTCTGTATCCTCTGCTTCTATTTTACTAATTGCTACAGGGTGCAGTTTACGTCGTGCCTTAAGCCTATCAATAGGGTTATTAAACTCCGATAAATAAGATTGCAACCCTTCTTCTTGTGCCATTAAGATTAATCTATCTTTGTCTGTCTGTGTAATGGATGCATATTCATTTTCATCGAACGCCCATATTTTTTTAAATTCCTCCATTTTTTGCGGCATTTGAACACAGAAAATTTCTGGAAAATTTTGACTGACCTCATCAATCTCATTTTCAGAATCATCAACAAACATGGCATTTTTAGCATTTATAAATTTTAATTCGCCCAAAATTTTTTTTATACTATTAGATTTAGCATCTCGATTAATTATTTTAATCTTTATATCAGAATTTTTTAATATCATGTCTTTTTCTCTTATAGAAAAGACATTACTGACAGTTACCTCTTCGTTTTTACTTGATAAACAAATAAATACCCCTTTTTTTCTTTGCTTAACTAAAAATTCTTGTAACGCTAAATTATGCTTTTCAAATTTAACATTTTCCGGACCTATATCGCCTGCTATTCCTGTCCACAACGTATTATCACAATCTACAATTATAACTTTATAAGCGATTTGATCGATACAATGTAGTTTTCTTGCAATTAAACAAGCTAATGACATATAAAAATCAAAATTATAAGGAATACGTGTTTTATATTCTATTTTATTTTCAAAATCAGTCAGTGCATATTGATGATTAATATCTGATTGAGATAAACTATGAATTTTATTCTTATCCATCTCTTTTAAAAAGAGATTTTCAATTTCTTTTATACTTCCATACTTATCATAGTAAACAGGACTTGGACATAAGGTAATTATGAAGGCGTGTTTTTTTACTTTTTTTAATTCAAAAATTTGTTTGATAAGTTCACTTGTATTTTCTTTTATATTTTTTATATCTATTTTTTTTGTGTCATCACTTAAGTCAATTAATCTAAATAAAATAATAACCGATTGATTTTTTTCCTCACTTGAAATTAATTTATCTAACCATATAGGCAAATTAGTATCTGTATATTGTATATTTACCCGTTCCGAATTAAATTTTTTAAGAAAGCTTTCTAGAGGAGATTGAAGATAATCCGAATTAAATGTAGAAAGAATTAACATTTTTTTATTCCATTTTTGTTTTAAGAATTCGCGCAAGGTAAATTATATTACCATTTTAAACATATTAAAAGTATTTTAAATAAAATTAAAAATAGAGAACAATTGAAATTATAAAAATTTATTTTTAATTTAATTAAAATTAGGAAGAAATACTTTGCGTAACAAACTAGATTTTATCTAGCTTGTTACTTTAGAAAGGTTAGTGGTATTAACCATACTGACTAATTCTCGGATTACAACTGAAAACATCATTAACTTCAATTCGCCAGTGCTACGTAAATCAGCTAAAAATTGTTCCCAGCGTTGAATAAAATCTTGATTGTCTGTTTCCCATTGTTCCAAGCAGATTTCATTATTACCTTGTTTATCTATAACACATTGTAAAATAATAACGGTCAAATGACGTTGTTGAGTATCTAGATCATCCAATAAAATCACTCTAGCTAAATTGTCCCATAAAGTTTCAATCGCTATCTTCATAATCTGAGATCGCAACCATGTAAATCCAAATCTTTCACCCACCATGAAATACAGTTCAGCTACATTTTGCAAAGCCAAATTATTTCTCTGTGCTGCATCTATAATATCCAATAAAGCGTATTCATGATCCACATTTGCAATACGTTTCGCAATTTCTTCTGATATACCTGCTTCGATAAGTCCTTGAATATTTTTTTCCCAATGTTCTCGTTCCTCACCAATAAGTAAATTAGGTAGGTTTTTATTCAGTGTAACTATTGATTGTTTAAAGCGATCGACCATTCCTAAAATATCGGTTAATTGATCTTTATAGTTATAGATAAACCATCGGGTTGCACGCCTTATCAACCGATTAAATTGGCGCATAATAGCGTAACGCGTCACTGGGGCTACATCATCATTTAAGTTTTCTGCAATTCCGAGTAGCTCAGAAAAACCAAACACATGGTGCGCAATTGCATAAGCTCGTGCAATTGAAGCAATATCTGCACCAATTTCAGTCTTTAAACGGAAGACAAACGTAATGCCCATATCATTAACCATGGCATTACTAATCTTGGTTGCAATAATTTCACGACGCAAACTATGTTGCTGCATAAATTTGGAGAATCGCCCGCGCAAAGGTTTTGGAAAAGCAGATTCCAAAACGCGTTTTAAATAGTCTTCTTCCAAAGAATGCTTCTCCAGTAACTCAGCTTTTACCCACATTTTGGTATACGCAAGTAATACAGCAATCTCAGGACTAGTTAATCCTTTACCCAACGCTTTCCTTTCTAATAAGGCCTTTTCATCCGGGAGAAATTCTAATGCTCGGTCTAATTTACCGTGCCGTTCTAATTCTTGAATGTAACGGCGATGAAATTCTAATTCCTGCTGAGCATGCATAGCCGCTAAACTAATAGTACGTGTTTGACAATAATTATCATAAAGAACAAGTTTAGCAATTTCATCGGTCATTTCTGCTAATAATGCATTTCGTTGATCAAAAGTCATCTCACCCGAAGCGACCACTGCATTCAATAAAATCTTACAATTAACTTCATGATCCGAACAATCAACACCGGCAGAGTTATCAATGAAGTCGGTATAAATTAATCCGCCATTTAAAGCATACTCAACACGACCCAATTGAGTTAAACCAAGATTTCCTCCCTCAGCTACAATGCGACAACGTAATTCTTTAGCATCAATACGTAAATTATCGTTAGTTCTATCACCGACATCTGCATTTCTTTCATTCGATGCTTTAACGTAAGTACCAATACCGCCATTCCATAATAAGTCTACATTGGCTTTTAATACTGCTCGAATTAATCCATCGGGGGCAATGGAATCTTGACTAATATCTAATAACTTTTTAATCTCGCTAGATAATACGATAGATTTTTGCGACCGTAAAAAAATACCACCGCCTTTTGAAATTAAATTGGCATTGTAATCCTGCCAAGTAGAGCGTGGTAAATTAAATAAACGTTTTCTTTCTTGAAAGCTTTTTTCTGGATCTGGATTAGGATCAATAAATACATGCATATGATTAAATGCAGCAACGAGCTTAATATGATGAGACAGAAGCATCCCATTACCAAAAACATCGCCTGACATGTCACCAATACCAACAACGGTAAAATCATTTTTATCCGGATTGAACCCTAATGCTCTACTATGCCTTCTAACAGATTCCCAAGCTCCACGAGCGGTAATCCCCATTTTTTTATGGTCATAACCAACACTGCCACCTGAAGCAAACGCATCCCCTAGCCAAAAGTTATATTCAGCCGCGATGGCATTCGCAATATCTGAAAAACTTGCTGTACCTTTATCGGCGGCAACAACTAAATAAGGATCTTCTTCATCGTACCGCACGACATCTTTGGGATGTATAACCACATTATTTTGCAAATTATCAGTTAAATCCAATAAGCCGCGCATAAAAGTTTGATAGCAGATGATCACTTCATTCATCACTGCTTCACGATCAGCATTTTCAGGTAATTGCTTGCAAACGAAACCACCTTTAGCCCCGGCAGGAACTATCACCGCATTTTTCACCTGCTGAGCTTTCATTAAACCTAATACTTCTGTGCGAAAATCTTCTCTACGATCTGACCAACGGATACCACCACGAGCAACCTTCGCAGCCCTTAAATGAACCGCCTCAACACGTGGAGAATACACAAAAATTTCATACATTGGTCTAGGCAATGGTAAATCTGTAATTTGACTAGGGTTCAACTTAAGAGCCAACCACGGTTTTGGTTTGTTCTGTTGACAGGTTTGATAATAATTAGTTCGCAACGTGGCCTGAATGACTTCAAATAAATTTCGCAAAATGCGATCTTCGTCTAGACTCACGACTGCATCCAAGGCAGTATGTAAACTTTTTTCCAGACTAGCCGTCACACTACCGGATTCATCTTGCCGACTAGGATCAAAATAATATTTAAATAATTTAACTAAAATTTTAGCGATTTCTGCATTTCGCGCCACCACTGTTTCTACATAGGCTTGACTAAATGGCACTCCGATTTGACGAAGATATTTGGTATAAGCTCTTAATATAGAAACTTCACGCCAAGTTAATTGCCCAGCTAATATTAAACGATTAAACCCATCATTTTCGACTTCTCCAGACCATATCTTACTAAAAGCTTCTTGGAAAATTTCTTTAACCTGAGAAACATCTATGTCATCAATATTCACGGGTATCACGCCAAAATCATTAATCCAAATGCGATGGCCATCGGGTAAGGTAATTTCTTGCGGCCACTCATCCATGACGCGTAAACCCATATTTTCAAGAACTGGCAAGGCATCAGACAAAATGATGGGTTTACCCACCTGAAATAATTTAAACCTTAATGGGACACCCTTTTCACTCGCCGAAGGATAAAGGTTCATTTCTAAAGGATGTTCTAAAGAAATTCTTTCTAATTGTGCTATATCATGTACGGCTATGTTTGCGGAAAATGTATCTCGATATCCGCTAGGAAAAGCATACATATATTTTTGTAACAGCCGCGTGCCATCTTGTTCGCCATAATATTCAATTAAAGCCTGACGCAATTCTTCTTTCCAAGAACGGGCTACTTCAACCAGTTGTGCCTCAATTTTTTTGACATCGTAGGTTAAATCTTTTTTAGGATCGGTCCTAATTAAAAAATGGATGCGTGCAAGATTAGAATCTCCAAGCAAGGTTGAAAACCCAATTTCAATGCCTGAGAATTCTCGTACCAAGATCTTTTCCATCTGGCGTTGTAGATCGGTATTTAATTGTTCTTTGGGCAAATAAACTAAACAAGAAATAAAGCGCCGATAATTATCTTGCCTTACGAATAGACGGACTGTCCTTTGCTCTTGGATATGTAAAATACCTAACGCAAGTTGCGTTAGTTCCTTTACTGAAGCTTGAAATAAGTCGTCGCGGGGTAAACTTGAGAGAATATCTAATAAAGCTTTTCCAGCATGACCTTTTAAAGGTAGATTTGAATTTTGTAAAATTAATTGTATCTTGCGCCGTATCAAAGGAATACTGCGCGGGTCACTATGGTACACTGTTGAAGTATAAAGACCAATAAAACGCCTTTCTCCAATTAATTTCCCCTGTTCATTAAAACGTTTAACCCCAATATAATCAGCATAAACGGATCGATGTACTCTAGATTTACTATTAGTCTTAGAAATAACTAGTACTTGTGGAGAGAAAGCTAAACGACGTGCTTCCGGAGGTAGTTCTGTTAAAGGTTTTTCTTCTTTGCTTTTGGTTTCATCTCTTAACACACCTAAACCTGACTTTTTGACCATGCGCAGTGTTTTATGATCTTTACTCAAGTCGTAATCACGGCAACCTAAAAACGTAAAGTGATCATTCAGTAACCAAGCCAAAAAATCCTTAGATTCTGCAACATCTTCTGGATCATAAGGCGGAGAATTTTGTTCCAGTTCTTTCAAGCAACTTTGCATTCTCGACCGCATTTCTGGCCAGTCGTTTACAACTAGAATAACCTGCTCTAATACCTTTTCAAGTTTTTTAGCCAACTTACTAAGAATTTCAATATTGGAATTTTTATCAATTTCCAAATAAATTAAAGCTTCAGTTTGTTTGTCTGCAATAGCATCATAGGGTAAAACCTCGATTACTTTCCCCTGCTTATCACGACGTAATTTTATATTACCAAAATGGATATTGAAAGCGATATTAAACCCTTGCCGAATAATCTCCATGCGAGTGGAATCTACTAAGAAAGGTTTATCTTCTGCAACGATTTGAACAATACTATATTTGCTTTCCCAACCATCTTTTTCAAGACTAGGATTATATACATGAATATTTGCTTGACCAGGTAAACGCCGATAAATAAGATTCCAATGAGAAGCAAGTGCTGCACCAAGATTTTCAGCAGAGCGGGTTTTTAATGTTTCTAAATCGGTGTGAGCATAATACTGCTGGGCAAATGCAGTAAACAACTTAGTTTGATCTTCGGGCACTTTTTTCGAAGATAATGCAAAGTTTAAAATGTTATCTATGATCGATTTATAAACACGGTTAGTAAGGTTGTTCATGTTGAACTAAAAGATTGAGTAAAAATAATTCCCCATACCCGTTGGTAAAATCCTCAAATCCATTACTCCAGTTTATAACCAATAGACACTTTATAAGGGGTCAAGTAAACTAGCACATTGTAATACGCTCCCAACAAAAAACCAATGAAAACCATCTAATTTTATGTCAGCTTCTAATAGCGATTCAGCAGAAATCAGCAAGTTTACGCAGATGGCTGAGCAATGGTGGGATACTGAGGGTCTATGCAAACCCTTACACATCATCAATCCTCTGCGCTTAGATTTTATAACAGCACAACAAGCGCTTCCAGGTCAAAAAGTAATCGATATTGGTTGTGGTGGGGGAATATTAACCGAAACATTGGCTAAAAAAGCTGCTCAAGTTACCGGTATTGATAAAAGTAACTCCCTTCTAGAAGTTGCAAAAAAGCATGCAGAAGAAAATCAATTTTCAATCAAATATCACCTTACCGATGCAGAATCATTCGCTAAAAATCATAGTCAGTCCTTTGATGTGGTGTGCTGCATGGAGTTATTGGAACATGTCCCTGACCCCAGCTCGCTTATACAAGCTTGTAGTGACTTAGCTAAACCAGGCGCTAGCATTTTTTTTTCTACTATTAACCGTAACCCCTATGCTTACTTACTAGCCATACTCGGCGCGGAATATTTCTTAAAGCTTCTGCCGCGCGGAACGCATGATTATAAAAAGTTTATTCGCCCTTCAGAGTTGGCTAGCGCAGCTCGACAAGCTAATTTGATACTGCAAAAGTTTCAAGGCATCCACTATAATCCTCTTACCCAACATTATGCCTTAGGAAAAGATATCCGAGTCAATTATCTTGCTGCTTTTAAAAAGCGTGCCTAGTTATGCCATTTGCAATTTCAAAACTTGCAAAAATATACTCACAGCAATTGGATTTTTGGGAAAGCGCCGCTAGAATGAAACAACCTTCGTTCCTATGTTATACATGAGGATTGCCAGTTGAACGGCAACACAGACAAAAATTCAAGTGCGAAAAGTATAAATGGAATACTTTTTGACCTCGACGGAACCCTATTAGATACTGCTAGAGATTTAGCAGCCGCTCTCAATCACGTTTTAACCTTACAACAAAAAAAACCTTTGCCTATTGATAATATTCGACCTGCGATATCTACCGGCGTAGCTGGTTTATTGAAACTTGGACTCCAGATCGAGGTAAACGATCCTATTTTCCCTCAATTACGCAAACAATTTCTTGATTATTACACTCAACATATTTGTGTATTTACTCATTTATTCCCCGGTGTAGAAATTTTAATTAATTACTTACAAGAAAAAAAATGGCCTTGGGGTATTGTCACTAATAAATCGACTAGTTTAACTAAGCCGTTAATAAAAAAATTTCCATTACTCAATAAAGCTAAATGTATTATCGCCGGCGATACACTTAAATATAGTAAACCTCATCCCCTACCTTTATTATATGCGTGTACCTGCATAAACTGCCTTCCTGAAAATTGTATTTATGTTGGTGATGCTAAATGCGATATAGATGCGGCTAATGCCGCCGGTATGTATAGTCTTATCGCCCGGTATGGATATATTGGCGATAATGAAGATATTAATAACTGGAATGCTTCTGCAAAAATTTCTTCTGCGCACGATATTGTTGAATACTTAAGGCAATTTCATTCCGGACTGCAATAAATCATCACGACACTCACCGTCAACTTGATTAGATGCGCTTTTACTTGGTAATGTTAAGGGCGGTATCTCTCTCAATAGCTTAAAGCGTTTAGCCGAAACATTATTGCTTTCTGAAGAAATCCTCTTTTTAGTTTTGGCTGCGCTCAATATAGAAAAAAAAGGTCTAACAATAGAAATTGATTGTTTACTTTCATCCTTTAATTTATTTTTCTCTCTCAATAGGATTAAATCTTTGATCTCATCATTTTTTAAATCTAGTAATACTTGCAAATGTTCTTGATAAACACTTTTAGGAAATGACTCAACACTTTTTAACATGCATTCATAAATAGTTATTGGCTTGAAGCTAAATGCCCCAGGTAATTCAACCATTAATGCAAAAATATCTGTTTCCAAAAATCTTGTTATGTCCTTAATATTAATAACACGTGAAGTCGCATTTTTTTTTAACCCTTCTAATTCCTTAAAATGATCACTCAAATCTTCGTCACTATCATTTTTTAATTTTTCTAAATCTTTTTCTAATTGAAGCAATAATACACTAAATTGCTCATTTAAAATTGGTTCTTCATCGGAACTACTTATTTCTTCATAGATAGTTGTATTGTTAACCATAGGTTTTAAAAATTATAATAATATGGAAATAAACATATTATCCTAACATTAAAATTTTAAAAGAGTCTAAAGTCTATTTTAAATATCGTGAAAATAATACAGTAAAAGCTTAAAATAAGGATTTTTTGCTATACTTAAACTCCTTATTCTATCGAGTATCAAAGATGACTAATTTGTTAGAACCTACTTTACGGGTAAAAACCAGGCCTAACGATGCCAATAAAGCCGGCGATATTTTTGGTGGTTGGCTGATGTCACAAATCGACATTGCTGGAGCTATTGCTGCTGCGCAACGCGCTAAGGGCCCTGTCGTTACCGTTGCTGTCAAAGAATTAAGGTTCTTAAAACCTTTGTTTATTTATGATATTGCAAGCTTTTATACCAAGATTATCGCAATAGGAAAAACTTCAGTAACAATACAGGTAGAAGTCTATGCAAAACGTTACCAAGAAGGAGTGAATGAATCTACTCAAATTAAAGTTTCGGAAGCCAGTCTAATTTATGTAGCAGTATCAAAACCTGGAGAAAAACGTTTAATCCCCAACGAAGAATAAACCAAGGTTAAACACCATTACCTACAGTTATTTCTGCATTAGGTAGCGTTATATTTAATTCTAATATCGAGCAATTCCCAGTTCGTTCGAGCTCAACTTTCACTTGGTCTTGATCGATATCGACATATTTAGCAATGACTTCAATCAATTCCTGCTGTAATCTCGGTAAAAAGTCGGAATTATTCTCGGTTCTGCGTTCATGAGATACAATAATTTGTAAACGCTCTTTAGCAAGCGTCGCAGTGTTTTTAGGTTTATTTCTAAAAATATAATCTAACAAGCTCATGTTGCTACCTCCTCACGGCCAAAGAGACGACGTAACAAACCTTTCTTTTCTAGTTTAATAAATTTAAAAGGTATTTCTTCGCCTAATAAGCGAGAAACAGCATCCGCATAAGCCTGGTGCGCATCGCTTTCTCCGTTTAACGTAACGGGTACACCCGCATTGGATGCGCGTAATACCGCTTGTGATTCTGGAATAACGCTCAATAAGGGGATGGATAATATATCCAACACATCATCCACGCTAAGCATATCGCCCTTTTCTACTCGTGTTAAAGAATAACGTGTCAGGAGTAAATGTTGCTTCACTGGTTCAAGACCTAATTCAGCACGTCTCGATTTACTATCTAGGATTCCTAACATTCTATCGGAATCTCTAACAGAAGAAACTTCCGGGTTGCTGACAACAATCGCTGTATCAGCAAAATACATGGCTAAGGTTGCACCGCGTTCTATACCGGCAGGTGAATCACAAAGAATATAATCAAAATCTTTTTTGAGTTCGTCTAAAATTTTTTCCACGCCTTCCTTAGTCAAAGCATCTTTATCTCGAGTTTGTGAAGCAGGTAGAATATAAAGATTCTCTAGCCTTTTATCTTTAATTAAAGCTTGTTTAATATTCGCTTCGCCGCGAATCACATTCACAAAATCAAAAACAACTCGTCTTTCGCAACCCATAATTAAATCGAGATTACGTAAACCAATATCAAAATCAATAACGACTGTTTTAAACCCCCGAAAAGCAAGACCTGCTGCCATCGCAGCACTACTTGTCGTTTTTCCGACACCACCCTTTCCAGATGTAATAACAATAATTTCAGCCAAGGGTTGCTCCTATTATCAATTTAAAGAATGTTGTAGCGATCATTTTCAGCTAAGATTATTTTTTAGATTCGTTATGGCATTGCTTAGTAAGTGCTCACCCTATATATTGATGAACGCACCGTTAAAACACCTATATAGGCTAATATTACTGGATTTCCTTAAAAAGTGGAAGTTTTCTTACGCAAAAGATTAAAGTTTATTTTTTGCATAAGAAAAATACAAGACAAGTTAATATTGCATATTATTCTCATTTTTATCTTTTAGTTCTATGCTAAGCACCGAACAACTACAAGCTGCGTATATTTTGCACACCCGTCCTTATCGAGACACTAGTTTATTAATAGACGCATTTACAGCTTCGCAAGGTAGAATAAATCTTATTGCCAAAGGCGCGCGTGGAGTACGTGGAAAAAAATCACGCTTCAAAGGATCACTACAAGCTTTTGTACCCTTGCTACTTTCTTGGCGCGGCAAAACTGATCTCATGAATTTACTCAATGCAGAACCCCATCCTATTTCTCTTCCTCATTTAACAGGTAAACTTTTAGTTTGTGGTCTTTATCTCAATGAACTATTAATCCGTTTACTTTATCGTTACGATCCTTATCCGCATTTGTTCCAAGATTATCAAACGGCGCTGTGCAACTTACCTGACAATCCAGCTATTGCTTTACGTTTGTTTGAAAAAAAACTACTCGCTGAATTAGGTTATGCTTTATATCTGGATAAAGATAGTCAAACCAACCAAGCTCTTTTACCTTCTCAATCTTACCAATTTATACCAAGTCAAGGCTTAGTTGTTTGCTTAAATAAATCACTACCAAAACAATCAGTTTTTTCTGGCGCATCACTTTTGGCGATGCACCATGAAGCATGGGATACACCTATACATTTATTAGATGCAAAGCGTTTATTTCGTCTTGCTCTAAACTATCTACTCGAAGGCAAAACTATCCGTAGTCGTGAATTATTAATGCTGTCATAGTACTGGTAATCGTAATTCGCAAATACATACTCATAGCAACTGACAGAAATATGCTAAATTTAAAGCGTTAAATACATAACGTACGAGTTGACATCTAATAATATTATTAATATTATCTTCCAATAAGCATATGCGCCCTTAATTCAATACTTACTTCAACTTACTACTTAATATACTTTAGAATAATACACTAAAATTTACGGGGTTCATTATGAAGTTTCACATCCATTGCTTACTCTCTATCCTAGGTCTATCACTTTTAGCAGGTTGTGCGTCTTCTTTATCGCCGGACGTTTATACTACAAGTGGAGCTGGACAAGTTCAGCGTGTTGTTAAAGGTGTGGTAACCAGTAGCCGAGTTGTGAAAGTAACCGGAAATAGCGAGCTTGGTGTTGGAGGTATAGCCGGAGGTGCTTTAGGTGCTATTGCTGGCTCCGAAATAGGTGGAGGGAGAGGTAGTTTAGCCAGCGGAATTGGTGGCGCTCTATTAGGCGGTTTTGCAGGCAATCAAATTCAAAAAGGTCTTTCAACACAAACCGGCGTTGAATATGTAGTTAAACTCAGAAATAACTCGTTAATTTCTGTTGTACAAGCACCGACGCCAACTTTTAATCGCGGCCAGCATGTATTAGTACAATATGGTGTTGGTGGTCGTCCGCGCATCATTGCTGATCCCGATTACTAGGCACGTTAATTGTTTAACTCTTAACTCCTTAGATAATTGAAAGTTATATTTCCTCCATCTCTTCAGGAAAAAAAATGTCTACGACTAAACTCAGTAAACGAAATCTATTTTCGACTTTATTATTAGGATTTTCATCCGGTTTACCGCTCGCATTAACCTCTAGCACACTACAAGCTTGGTTTACAGTAACGGGTGCCAGTTTGCTGGCTATAGGTAGTTTAGGGTTAATCGGTCAACCTTATATCTATAAATTTCTTTGGGCGCCTTTACTTGATCGTTGGATCCCTCCTCTATTAGGACGGCGACGCGGTTGGATCATCCTTATCCAATTTGCTTTAATAGTAGCGATTTCTCTCATGGCTTTGGCTAATCCTCAAACCAGTGCTTCATTATTAATATCCGTTGCTTTTCTAGTTGCTTTTCTTTCAGCTTCACAGGACATTGCTATCGATGCGTATCGAACAGATATTCTTAAACCTAACGAACGAGGATTAGGAACCACATTGTATAGTTGGGGATATAGGGCTGCTATGCTAGTTTCTGGTGCAGCAGCACTTGCTTTAGCTGAATATATTGGCTGGCGTAGTACGTATTTGTTGATGGCATGTTTAATAGTTATTGGTCTTTTTGGCGCCTGGTTTGGTGAAGAACCTCATGATGATGAAGAAAAACACCCTCCCACTACTTTACGCGCTGCAGTCATTGAGCCTTTTAGAGATTTCTTAAGCCGAAAGTCTGCTTGGTTAATTTTATTATTTATTTTACTCTATAAGTTCGGTGATGCACTGAGTGTTTCGTTAACTACTCCTTTTCTAATTCGTGGCTTAGGCTTTTCTTTAAGCACCGTAGCTTTTGTTAATAAAGGAATCGGTTTCGTCGCTACCATGCTAGGACTTCTTGCAGGTGGGGTTTTAATGGCACGTATTAGTTTATTTCGCGCTTTGTTATATTTTGGTATTTTACAAGCTGTGGCCATTTTAACTTTTCTGCATCTGGCTATTGTCGGACATAATTACCATTGGCTGATTTTTGCGGTTTCTATCGATAGTTTTTGTAATGCCATGGGGAGTGTCGCTTTCGTCGCCTTATTCATGAGCTTATGCAATCATCGCTATACAGCCACCCAATTTGCTCTATTTACAGCATTCTCTAGTGTTGGGCGTGTTTTTGTAGGCCCACTAGCAGGTCTAATTGCTACCTATTATAGTTGGCCCGTATTTTTTGTATTATCGCTTGCAGCTTCTCTACCTGGCCTAGGCTTATTATGGTATTTACGAAACAACTTTAATAACAACCACTCTGATACTGTCCTGGAAAAAACTGCTTGAAATGATCAATTATCAAGGACGATAATCGTTTAGTTCCACTTTAACTTCATAGGTAAATTTACCGCTCCAATAGTACATCTAGCAAACACCCTAGTGACTACACATCGGTCAGCCTGACGCTTATTTTGTATGCCATTAGGTAAAGCCTAAAAAATAAGTTAAAACCTAGTAAATTTTTAACGTATTCGACTTGAATTTTCTTAGTATGCTCCCCATATAGAGTGGTGTTGGTGTGATAAAGTTAACTTATTGTACTCTTTATCAAACATCATTATGATTAGCCCCTGCTGAGGGGTTAATTTGATTAATATCCTCATATTGACAGTAATTCTTAAGGAGAAATCTGCATGAGTGTTGCATTAGAAAAACCTTTAGTTGAAAATTTAGTTCCTATGAACGATCGCATTCTCGTCAAACGAGATGAAGAAGAAGAAAGATCCGTAGGTGGTATTGTTATTCCAGATACCGCAAAAGAGAAACCTGTTAGGGGTACGGTAGTCGCTGTAGGGCATGGTAAACGCTTGAAATCAGGTCAAATTCAAACGTTAAGTATTAAAGTAGCCGATAAAATATATTTCGGAAAATATAGTGGAACTGAAATCAAACTTGATGGTAGAGAATATCTCATCATGCGTGAAGATGATGTTCTGGCGATAATCAAAGATTAATCACAATTTTAACCCTTATTTTTATTCAGAGGAATTAATACAATGGCTGCAAAAGTTTTACAATTTGGTGTAGATGCACGTACTTCTATCCTACGAGGTGTTGATATACTAGCAGAGGCCGTCAAAGTAACTTTAGGACCCAAAGGTCGGAATGTTATTTTAGACAAAAGTTTCGGCGCCCCTACCATCACCAAAGATGGTGTTTCTGT
This sequence comes from Rickettsiella endosymbiont of Xylota segnis, assembly GCF_964019545.1. NCBI lineage: Bacteria > Pseudomonadati > Pseudomonadota > Gammaproteobacteria > Legionellales > Coxiellaceae > Rickettsiella > Rickettsiella endosymbiont of Xylota segnis. The sequence continues at coordinate 1,367,447 of NZ_OZ026451.1, forward strand.
TGCGAAAGAAATTGAACTCAAAGATAAATTTGAGAATATGGGCGCACAAATGGTCAAAGAAGTGGCTTCTCAAACTTCAGACGAAGCAGGCGATGGTACGACCACTGCTACCGTGTTGGCTCAGGCTATTTTACGTGAAGGAATGAAAGCCGTTGCTGCTGGCATGAACCCAATGGATCTCAAGCGAGGTATTGATACTGCAGTAACAACTGCAATAGAAGCACTACAAGCTATTTCTAAACCTTGTGATGAGGATCATTGGATTACGCAAGTGGGTACTGTTTCAGCGAATGATGATAACGCTATTGGTGAAATTATCGCTAAAGCAATGAGCAAGGTGGGTAAAAAAGGAGTGATTACCGTAGAAGATGGTTCCGGCTTGAAAAATGAACTCGATACAGTAGAAGGTATGCAATTTGACCGTGGTTATCTCTCACCTTATTTCATCAACAACCAACAAAGCATGGCTTGCGAATTGGATAATCCTTATATTCTATTAGTGGATAAGAAAATCTCTAATATTCGCGAAATGCTACCTGTACTTGAAGGTGTGGCTAAAGCAGGTCGTTCTTTATTCATTATCGCAGAAGATGTAGAAGGCGAAGCATTAGCAACCTTAGTCGTAAACACCATTCGCGGTATTGTCAAAGTTTGTGCGGTGAAAGCACCTGGTTTTGGTGACCGCCGTAAAGAAATGCTGAAAGATATTGCTATTTTAACCAAAGCTAATGTTATCGCTGAAGAAATTGGCTTAACCCTTGAAAAGGCTACTCTAGACGACTTAGGTTCGGCTAAACGTGTGGTTGTCACTAAAGACAACACGACCATCATCGGCGGCGAAGGTGAAAAAAGCAAGATTCAATCTCGAATAGGTGAGATTGATGCTCAAATTAAAATCAGTACTTCTGACTACGATAAAGAAAAACTACAGGAACGCTCCGCTAAACTATCTGGTGGTGTTGCTGTCATTAAAGTTGGTGCTGCTACTGAAATGGAAATGAAAGAAAAGAAAGCACGTGTAGAGGATGCATTGCATGCAACTCGTGCTGCAGTTGAAGCAGGCATTGTCCCCGGCGGCGGTGTCGCTCTAATCCGAGCTTTAAGCGCCTTAAAAAAACTTAAAGGCATTAACCCTGATCAAGCACATGGTATTCATATTGTTGCCGATGCAATGTGCTCACCTTTACGTCAAATTGTTACTAATGCTGGCGGACGCCCTGATGTTGTTATTGATAAAGTACTGCATAGTACAGAAGTTAACTACGGCTACAATGCAGCAACAGGTGAATACGGTGACATGATCAAAATGGGTATTTTAGATCCTACTAAAGTAACCCAAACTGCATTACAAAATGCAGCTTCCATCGCTGGTCTCATGATTACTACAGAATGCATGATTGCAGAAATCCCTAAGAAGGATGAAGGCGCTGGCGCTCCTAGTGATATGGGTGGCATGGGCGGAATGGGTGGTATGGGCGGAATGGGTGGCATGATGTAACCCTTTAGTTTTATATCATAAAAAAACCCCGCTATTGCGGGGTTTTTCTTTTTCAATGAATTAAAGCTACACTTATGAAAAGAGCAAAATGATATCCTAGATGAGGAATTATTTTTATGTTTAGTCGTATTTTATTATTTTTAGGCACTAACATTTTAGTTATTGCTACTATTTCTATTGTTACCAATTTATTAGGCCTACATAGTTATCTCAGCTCTCACGGGATTAATTATCTATCGTTAGCTATTTTTTGTGCGTTGTGGGGCACAGCAGGGGCTTTTATTTCACTTTTAACGTCAAAATACATTGCCAAAAAAAGCACCGGTTTAAAAATCATTGATGCTAGTGCTGCCATAGGCGAAGAAAAAAATATCCTTGATGTTATCCACAATTTAGCACGAAAAGCTGGCTTGAAGGTTTTACCTGAAGTAGGAATTTACAATTCACCTGAACTGAATGCTTTTGCGACAGGCCCCACTAAAAATAATTCTTTAGTAGCTGTTTCTAGTGGTTTACTGCAAAAAATGAACTCCGCTGAAATTGAAGGGGTACTAGGACATGAAATCACTCATATCACTAATGGAGATATGGTTACCATGACGCTTATATTAGGCGTAATTAATGCGTTTGCTCTTTTTTTATCACGCATCGTAGCATACGTAATTTCTGTAGGCGCGGCTGGGCGTAATAATGATGAAGGATCGATAAGTGGCCCTGGACCGATGTTTTTTATGCTATCGATGGTATTTGATATTCTATTTACATTTTTAGGCAGTATTTTAGTGGCTGCTTTTTCTAGACATCGCGAATACCGCGCAGATAAAGGCGGTGCTCTGTTAGCAGGTCGGGACAAAATGATTGAAGCGTTACAAGCCTTACAAAAAGCAATGGAGCCTGAAGATACGCGCGCTCCTTCTTTGTCGGCGTTAAAAATATCGCATAAAAGTGGTGGATTTCGTGCTTTATTTTCAAGCCACCCACCCTTGGAATTACGCATTGAACGTTTGCAAAAAGGAGAATAATAATTAGCTTATAAAAATAATTTACAAGTCACCTTGCTCCTTTGCATATTGCATCAAACCACCGCGGAAAGGAGCAAATCCTGCCCCAAATATAATTCCAGCATCAATTAAATCACTATCTGCAACAACTTTTTCTTCCAAACATTTTTTAGCTTCATCTATCATCGGCTGAATTAAACTATCTGTTAAATTAGTTGGCGCTTTATAATCTTCAGGAATTTTTTCTTTTATAGGCTTCCCTTTTTTATAACGATAAAATCCTTTCTCCGTTTTTCGTCCTAGATCCTTGTTAGCGACCATTTTCTCTAAACCTTCAGGTATAATGCTACCTAAAGATTCACTGAGAATTTTAGCTACTGCTAAGCAAATATCTAGACCTACCGTATCGGCTAACTCTAAAGGCCCCATCGGCATACCGAAATCTACAGCCGCTTTATCTATAACTGGCGCTGGAATTCCAGTCTGCAATAATAATACTGATTGCATTAAATAGGGCATTAATAAACGATTAACTAAAAATCCGGGTGAGCTTTTTACAGGTAAAGGCAAACGATTAATTTGACGAACAAATGCTAAACCCTTTTCTATGACGTCAGGCGCAGTGATTGCCGATTGCACCACTTCTACCAATGGCATTTTAGCTACCGGATTAAAAAAATGTAAACTAATTAAACGCTCTGGATGTCGTAATCCTTGTTGTATATCTTCTAAAACAATACTCGATGTATTGCTAGCCAATAATGTTTCAGATTTAATTTGATTCTCTAACTGCCGAAATAAATCTTGTTTGACGATTAAATCTTCAAATATCGCTTCAATAATAATATCCGCCCTATGTATACCATAGCCTGCTAAATCAGGTACTAGTCTATCCATAGCGGCTTGAATAGCCCGAGGTGTCTTTAATCGTTTTTGGAATAATGCATAAGCTCTCGTCATAGCCGGAGCAATATATTTCGCCTCACGATCCTGTAGAGTGACATACAATCCCTGTAAAGCACACCAAGCAGCAATATCCCCTCCCATAGTTCCTGCTCCTATGACATGAACATGTTTAAAACATATGTTATTTTTTTTTCCAAATTTCTTTAAACGTTCTTTTAAAAAAAAGACTCTCATTAAATTCTTTGCTGTAGGAGTCAGAGCCAATTCACTTAAAGAAATTGCTTCATGTAAAAATGCTTGATTATTGACACCATATTGTTTCCATAGATGAAGCGCAGCATAAGGCGCAGGATAATGTTTAGGATTAACTTTAACACTTAGACGACGTTGCACAATTTTGCTAATAATATTTCTCATCCAATGATAATTAGTTATTTTTTTCCAATTTATTGCAAAAAAAGAATTCTTTTTTTTGATTTTTGCTGAAGCATAAAATAAAGCCGCTCGTTCAGCTTGTCGCAACGGAACAAGCTGATCAATTAAACCTAACTTAAGTGCCTTATAAGGTGAAATTGTTTTTCCTGTTAAAATTAATTCGAGCGCAGAAGGTCCTCCCAATAAACGTGGCAAACGTATAGTTCCTCCCCAACCAGGATGAATTCCAAGCAGTACCTCTGGCAAACCTAAACGAGTTTTATCGTCAGCAACAGCAATACGATAATCACAAGCTAAAGCAAGTTCTAAGCCCCCCCCCAAACACAAGCCATTGATCAAAGCAACTGTGGAAATATTGAGTGCTGCTAATTCATCAAATACTTTTTGTCCAAGTTGAATAAACGTTAGGATCTCTTCCTTGGTTTTTAATTTACTGATGGCTTGAATATTAGCACCTACAATAAAACCATTTACTTTATTAGAAGTAATTATTAGGCCTTGTACTGATTTATCATTAGAAATTTCCTGGATGATTGCGCTTAATTCAGTTAATACATTTTCATCTAGATTATTGCTAGAGCTATTTTCTTTATCAAAATACAACCAAAGAACGTGTTCTTTTTGTTGCAATCGCCAATTTAAATAGCTTTTCATCAGACTACTCCCGTATTAGTTCTAGCCATATTTTCGAGTAACAGCGCACCACCTTGTCCACCACCAATGCAGAGTGTTGCTATACCATAACGTGCTTGTTTCCTTTTTAAAATATGGGCTAGATGCAAAACTATACGCGCACCACTCGCACCGACAGGATGACCCATAGCAACCGCTCCCCCATCTATATTGAGTTTGGCTTGATCTATTTTTCCTAAAACTTGAGTTAAACCCAGTTGATTTTTACAATAATCAACATCTTGCCAAGCTGCTAAACAAGCTAAAACCTGACCTGCAAACGCTTCGTTAATTTCCCAAAAATCGATATTTTCAAAAGTGAGTGCTTGTTTTTTCAAAAGCGCTGCTACCGCATGTACTGGACCTAAACCCATTTCACTCGGATCAACCCCTGCCCATGCCACATCGACTATGCGCGTTAAAATCGGCAATTGATATTTTTGTACTGCTTCTTCACTTGCTAAAATTAAAAAAGCAGCTCCATCCGTAATTTGAGAACTATTACCTGCAGTTACCAAACCAAAAGGTTTATCAAAAAAAGGATGCAATCTAGTTAGTTTTTCTAAACTCGTATCACGACGCAACCCATTATCAAAAGAATAATAAATATTTTGTTTGTCATAAATCGGATTTATTTCTTCCTTAAAAATTCCTGCATCTTGTGCCATTGCTAAACGCTGGTGGCTTTGTAAAGAAAACTCATCCATTTCTTCACGTGTAATTCCAAAACGATGGGCAATTATTTCTGCAGTTTGACCCATTCCTAAGCCTACAATCGGATCTGTTAAACCATGTAGTAGAGCAATAATCGGTTTTAAATATTTCAGTTTAAATTGTGTAAGTAGCTTTAAACGAGCAAAGAAATTCTTAGCTAAACTCCATTCAGCAAACCAAACGGTCATTTCTTTGCTCAGTAGCAGGGGCGCTTGGCTCATCGCCTCTGTCCCACCTGCTAATACTAAGTTATATCTTCCACAAGCAATATCTAAAGCCGCACTATCTAAAGCTTGCATACCTGAAGCACAATTCCGCTGTACTGTATAAGCTGGCACTGCTTTACCACAACCTAACCGCAATGCAATGACACGACTGATATTAGCCTCATCAGGACTTGGCATAACACAACCCGTAACCACTTCATCCAGTTGATCGGGAGTAAATGCTTGACGTGCTAATAAATAACGTCCTGCTTGTACAGCTAAATCAGAAGCTGAAAAATTTCCTGGGCCTCCACGTACTTTTAACCAGGGAGTGCGCATGCCATCCACAATGTAAACTGATCGTGCAAAATCTGATCGATCTCTAGCTTGCATAAACATTTTTCCCGTAAGTATTTTCTTGCATGAGACTAGTCAAGAGTTAACGCCATTTTAATATACCTTCTGTCAGTGAATGTGCAAGTTAGCACCCTTTACAACTAAACAAAAAAATGACCATTAAAAAGCATCAACTTGCATCGCATCTTGCTGATATTTTTTAACCAACAGAAATTGTTCCATTTCTTCTTGGGTAAGAATTTTGTCTGTTAACGCTATCTCTAGCTGTCGTTCATTATCAAAGTTTAGCTTTAAACCTTGTTTTTTTAATTTCTCAAGAATGGGTTGTATTCTCATAAATTCCTTAAAAGCAATTTCCATACGCCCGGTTGGATCTTTTATTTTTTTTCCTAAATAACAATTCTGAGTTATACGATCTCGGAATTTACTAGTTTTTGTCATTATCGATACTAACTGCCAATCTTGTTTGTCAGTTGGTAATTGATAAGGCCGGCCTAAAGGAAAAACAATAAATTTTAGTAACTTAGCTAAAAAAGGTTTAGGAAAATTAATAAAAAACCTTTCAAATGCATATTGGATATGATAGAGGCAATAATCTAATCCCCAACGCGCATAAGTATCGTCTTCCTTTGACAAAGGAAATTCTTGGATATACCGAATAACGCTAGATGCTATATAAAGATAACTTAAAACATCACCTAAGCGTGCCGATAATCGTTCTTTACGTTTTAAATTCCCCCCCAAAATTAACAAAGTAAAATCAGTAACTAGCGCTAAAGCTGCGGATAAGCGCGAAATTTGTCGATAATAATAACCGAATTGCCTTATGGGCGTTTCTACAAAAAAATGACCTAAACCGAAAGCAAATAGAAATGTTTTTAATAAATTCTTTATACAATAAAAAAAATGTTGAACTAATAGTTTATCTAAAGTAGAAATATCTTTTTTCTCAATAGCTTGCATTTCATCTCTTAAATAGGGATGACAACGTACTGCTCCTTGACCAAATAAAATAAGATTACGAGTTAAAATATTTGCCCCTTCCACTGTTATTGATATCGGTATGGCAATGTAGCCTTGTGCCAAATAATTACGTGGACCCATTTGGATACCACGTCCTCCGTGAATGTCCATCGCATCATTAATAATAGTGCGAGCAAATTCTGTCATATGGTATTTTGCTATTGAAGAAGCTAACGCAGGTTTCAGCGAAGCATCCACTGCAGTCACTGTAAACTGGCGTGTCGCTTCTATTAAATAAGTTAATCCTGCGATTCTTGCTAAAGCCGCTGCAACACCTTCAAACTGAGCAATTGATAAATGAAACTGCTCTCTTAATACGCTATAAGCCCCTGTCATACGATAAGCTAATTGGGCCTGTGCAGCACTGACAGCCGGTAATGAAATACCTCTACCTATCGATAAGCATTCCATCAACATACGCCAACCTTGACCTAACATTTTCTCGCCACCAATAACAAAACTGATAGGAATAAAAACGTTTTTACCTACTATTGGGCCATTCATAAAAGCTAAACCCATAGGCGAATGTCTTTTACCTATTTCAATGCCATCCAATGAAGAAGGCACCAAAGCAAGTGTAATGCCTATTTGTTTTTTTTCTCCCAGTAGCTTATCAGGATCCACTAATTTAAACGCAACGCCTATAACCGTAGCGATAGGTGCTAAAGTAATATAACGTTTATTAAAATGGAGTCGTATTCCCAGCATTTCTTTATCTTGATAAATTTCTTTACACACTATCCCATGATCTTCAAGTGCCGCTGCATCACTACCTGCATCCACAGAGGTTAATGCAAAACAAGGGATTTCTTCTCCTCTAGCAAGTCGAGGCAAATAATAATTTTTTTGATCTTCTGTTCCATAATGAAGTAATAATTCTGCCGGTCCGAGAGAATTCGGGACTAAAGCATTGACAGCTGCGCTAACCGAACGTGTCGCAATTTTCAATACAATAGAAGAATGGGCTAAAGCAGAAAAACCTAATCCTTCATATTTTTTTGGAATGACCATACCAAAAAACTTTTGTTTTTTTAAAAACTCCCAAACTGTAGCTGGTAAATCATGCTCTACTGTTAAAATGTTAAAATCATCTAGCATGCTACAAAGCACTTCTACTTGGTCATTGATAAAAGCTTCCTCTTCATGAGTTAGGTTTGATAAAGAAATACTATGTAAAGCTTTCCAATCCGGCAGGCCGCGAAATAAATCTTTTTCCCACCACAAATCACCTGCTTCTAGAACAATTTTTTCTGTTTCGCTAATAGGCGGGAGTATTCTGCTTAAATATGCTAAAAATGGTTTAACTAGAAAAATTCTTCGCAATGGCGTTACGCACAACAACATTATCAAAATCAAGATAAAAAAACATAAACTAATCATTACCCACATTAGTTACTCCCATAATCTAAGTAGCAAACTCAATTTATTACTTCAAGATGTACTGCTTAATTCTCGCCAAGAACTACGTCCAGTTTTTTTTAAAGTAAGCTCTCCATGTTGACAAGCTACTTTTGCTTTAACTACATAAGTAGTTTTTAGCGTAAGCACTCCTACGGTCATTTGTTTTGCTTGCACAATAACGTCATAAATATAAGCTAAGCTTTGGTTAATACAATACGGTGTTATATGCCTTATAATTTTGGAGCTAATTTGAAAATCAGCATAATTAAAATGCTCATGCAACTCAGAAATAAATGTCGAAAAACTTGTAAGTCGATATTCCGTTAATTTTAATCCAGCTTCCGCAGCCTGAAATTGCTGTGCTGTAATGACCATATTTTGACTCATACGTAATTCTAAATAAGAACTATTCAAAATCGATAATGTCATTAAAGACATAATAAAAAGAAAAAATAATACCGTCACTAATATAAATCCTTGTTGATTACTTTCTTTATATTCGCTCACGTAATCCTATTACTTGCTTCCATTCTTGTTGCAATTGATTGTTGTCTGTCAATAATAGTCTAATTTCTACACTACGCACATTTGCCCAATGTTTTACTTCATTAGCATTCTTGTAATGCAAAGTACCATCATCATTTTTTATACCCAATTTTATCGACATTCTTTTTATCCCTTCAATTAATTCTGTAGGCTTGTAAAAAGATTGATTTAAATTACGCCGATATAAAGCATAAATAGGCTGCCCCATTTCATTCAAACGTCCTGTATCGCCAATGTAATAAATAATTTTATTAAATAAGCCAATTTCACTACCTTTTTGATAGCTGTAAGTCAGATGGATATTATTCCAATAAATAATCTCAGCATGTTGGCAATCACTGATGAGTAAAGTATCTTTAGGCCGAAGTACCATTTTATTTGTTAAAACAATATGATTAGACTTTGCTTCATTGACCGAAAAAGTATTGGGATCAAGAAATTGGATTAAAATTGCATCACTGTCCTTTTGATACTTAGCAAGCTTAGATAAGCTTAACTTTGCTGTCGTATATCCTTTATGCCAAACAACTAAGCTAGTATTGGCTGATAAATGGTTATTTAATGTCATAACATCGGCTAAACGCACACAACCTATAAAACCTGCCATGCGAATATCATGACTAAGCAAGTGAAAGGCAAGGCGTGCTTTGGTGGGGATAATATTTAAAGTCTGAGTTAATTGATAAATATTTTTGCTATAAATAAAAATGTTTATAATTCCTACACTAAGAAATAAAGACAAACTTATTGCTATCATTAGTTCAATCAAGCTGTATCCTTGCTCTCTGCTTTTCATGCAGTAAATAATAAAGTGAGAGACGATTGAAATTTAGAAAAAGGAGAGAACCACTGAATTTTGCTTTGATAATTAGATAAATTAAGTTGCGAGATCTGCCCCATTCCTTTCGGAAAACTTTCTTGTATCTCTTTTTTCCATAGGATTAATGCTTGTTGCAAACAACCCGGCTGAGATTCACAAATTGTAAAATTCTCAGCAAGTTCCACATTCTTTAAACCGGCTAAATTGATTAAGTAAGCATGTTCACTGACATGCAAAGCCCTCAATTGAGCCTGCGCAAAACCCAATAGACTAAAACTTAATATTGCCGTAGCAACCATAACTTCAATTAAGCTAAATCCCTGTTGATGACTTAATAGCACTAATTTTTCACTTTTATTTAAGTTATTCATTTTCTATTAAATTATTATATTAATAATTTAATAGTTATGCAATAAAACATTCAAAAGGGCTTCCTTTTATTTTTCTTTAATAGTAAACTCCTGCGACGAATATTCTTTCCTAAAAGGCGAAATAAAACTATGAATAAAAAAATAATTGGTATGCTGATTAGTGTTGCTTTATTGTCTGCCTGCGCAGGCAAAACTCCAAGTCCTATTATTCCACATCCTCAATGTTGCAATGACACAAAACAAAAACCAAAGGACAATAAAACTAAAACTTCCAATAATATTCCTAAAGAATTTATAAGGTAAAAAGTGGGTTTAGGCATAGCAGTATTTTAAATTGCCCTGCTTTTTATAGGCTTTAGCAATGTGTTATATAACGTTTAGCGTTTGCATTTGATTCTGCATCTCACCCTATCCATAGTAATTTTTGGATAGGGTTGAGAATGTAGAATAATGATAACAGAGTAATCTACTTCAAATTGTTCTTACAACGATTCAGTAAAAATTGCACTATTAAAGATACTGGTCGGCCTGTCGCCGTTTTCTCTGGTCCACTTTTCCAAGCAGTCCCAGCAATATCTAAATGTGCCCAATTTAATTTTTTAGTAAATCGAGATAAAAAACAAGCAGCTGTAATACTCTTACCGCCACCCGCACCCACATTAGAAATATCGGCTACATTGCTGTCGATTTGTTGCTGGTATTCATCCCATAAAGGTAACGGCCATACTCTATCTTGACTTTGTTGACCCGCTTTCTCGATTTCCAGAGCAAGTTCCATACTATTACTCATCATACCCGTAGCTACTGCGCCTAATGCAACAATAATAGCGCCCGTCAAAGTAGCCATATCAATAACCACATCCGGGTTAAAACGTTCACTATAGGTTAAGGCATCTGCTAAAATTAAACGCCCTTCTGCATCGGTATTAATGACCTCTACATTCAGCCCCGATAGAGTTTTTATCACATCACCGGGCTTAACAGCGGTACCACTTGGTAAATTTTCAGTTAATGGCATTATGCCTACCACATGAATAGGCAATTTAAGTTCAGCAATAACTTTTAAAATTCCCATCACACTAGCAGCACCTGACATATCATATTTCATTTCTTCCATTCCAGCGGCAGGTTTTAAACAAATTCCACCTGAGTCAAAAGTTACTCCCTTTCCGACTAGTACAATAGGTTGTTGTTCTAGTGCTCCCTGATATTCTAAAGTAATGAACTTGACTGGTTCTTCAGAACCCTGCGCTACTGCTAATAACCCACCCATGCCTTCTTTTTTTATTGCAGCTTCATCTAATATGTTAATCCTAAGGCCGGTATCATTCGCTAATTTTTTGGCTTGTTCCGCCATGATGCTAGGTGTACATAAATTAGCGGGCAGATTAGCGAGATCTTTAGTTAATTTTATTCCATGAGTAATGGCTGTAGCCTGTTTTATTGTCTCTGCGGCTTTCGCCGATTCTTTAGAATTGGGAAGATTAAAAATAAATCTTTTCGGTGGAGATATTTTATTTTTTTTATCTGTTTTTAATTCATCAAAGCAATAAAAACAATCTTCAATAAGCTCAATACTCTGGCGTATCTGCTTATCAAGATCACACGCTTTCATTGAAATATCAGTTAAAAAACTTGTTACTTCATCAACTTGTAAAGTTTTTAAGGCACATGCCATACAACTAATAATTTTACGAAAATCTGCTATGGATAAAGTGGATTCTTCCCCGCAATAAACTAAAAGAACGCGTGATGCAGATATTCCTGGAACATTATAAAACATAATGCTTTTACCACATTCTTCTATTAAATCACCTTTATCTAAAATTTTTTGGATATATCCCTGACTATGTTTATTTAATAGTTGAGCAGATTGAGAAAGTCGTTTACCCTGAAAAATACTGACGATTAAGCAATCACTCGTCTGTTTAATAAGATCAATAGAATTGATAGAATATTGCATAGTCACCTCAAATTATTTTATTAATAACCCTTGCACTTTACGACATACATCCTTAACTTATAAGGAGCGAGATATCCGCTCATAGAATGACCCAAGCCAAGTTTGGACTCAGCCCATTCAAGGGGAGAATCGCAGCTTTTCAAATCTTCATGGCGAGATGAAAGCATTTCTAAGTGCAAACAAGCGCCAATGTGCAATGAGTATAAACCAGTTTACCTAATTTATACTTATTTGCTAGATTCAATACTCTCTTTATGAAATAATTTGAATTATTCTATTTTTAACCTACAAAATGATTCTTTTTCGTTATCTAACTCGAGAGGTACTTACTAGTCTTTCTCTCATAACTAGTCTTTTATTCCTGATTTTAATGAGCAATGAATTTGTTCATTATCTTAATCAAGTAGCAGGCGGGAAATTTGCCGCGAGTATCTTATGGGAATTGATAGTTTTAGAATCTCCTCGTTTTTTAGCCATACTTCTCCCTTTTAGCTTATTCCTTGCCATATTATTCACCTACGGTCGCCTTTATGCCGATTATGAGATGACAGTGCTTAACGCCTGCGGATTCAGTTTAGGTCAATTAACCCGCATGAGTCTACCCTTTATTTTCCTGCTAACTGTTATAGTAGCTAGCTTAAACCTTTGGTTAAACCCTTTTTTATTAAGTTATCAGAATAAACTGCTGAACCAGACTGGAACAGCCGTGGAATTACAAACCGTACAGCCTGGAAGTTTTCAACAAACTAATGGAGGTCATCGTATTGTTTACGTTGAAAGTGTCTCAGCTGATCATAAAACAGTAAAAAACATTTTCATGGCACAAACAAACCCACAAAAATTACCATCCGAGATAACGCCCTGGACTATACTTAGTGCTAATAGTGGTTACCAAATGATTGATCCAATCACCAAAGAGCCTTTTTTTGTTGCAGTGGAAGGAAAACGTTACCAAGGAATTCCCGGCCAAACAGAATACTATATTACACAATTTCTAAAATACGGAATCCGTATTGATTTAGATACTAGCACAGCTAATAAACAACAAGATGCTTTGTCGAGTATTACTTTATGGAATGCAAGCCAAGCTAATAAACCTAGCTATTTTTCTGAACTACAATGGCGCCTTTCCGCACCAATTTCAATTTTACTTCTGGCTTTGCTAGCTATACCACTCAGTAGAGTTAATCCAAGACAAGGAAAATATCTGCATATATTACCTGCCATAATCATTTATATTATGTATCTTAATTTATTATTGGTAGGACGTAATTGGATAGAAAATGGAGATATCTCTTACCGCTGGGGTCTATGGTGGATACATGGCCTACTCATTCTTACCATAATATTTGCCTGGTGTTATGCTTTAGGATGGAATAGGGTCAAATATAACTTACTGCATTTAGTTAAGCTAAGACCATGAAAATCATCGATCGTTACTTAGGCAGAACCATTATCAGCACTACCCTTTCTGTCCTTGGAATATTATTAATTCTTTTTTCCGTAATTAAACTAATTGCAGAAACCCGTGATGTAGGAAATGGTCATTATACCTTAGCAAGTGCTTTTTATTACGTATTGCTGACCCTCCCATCCCAATTTTATAGTTTTTTTCCAGTAGCTATCTTGTTAGGTAGCATTCTTGGTTTAAGTGTTTTAGCAAAACACAGTGAACTAATGATATTACATTCCAATGGTGTCTCTCTTTATCAAATGGCTTGGAGTTTAATTAAAGCTACTTTGCTGGTTGTTTTTCTAGCTGTTTTGATTGGGGAAGGATTAGCACCGCGCGCTGCTCGTCTAGCAGAAAATCATAAGTCTTTTCTTACCACAAATGGCCAAACGTTAATGACCCAACAAGGAGCTGTTTGGATTCGAGATGGGCATAATTATATTTATATTCAGTCAATTTTGGATCCAGCTCATTTAAATAAAGTAAGTCGTTACCAATTTGATGATAATAATAATCTATTGGAAGCAAGCTTTGCCAAACGGGTTAATTATGAAGAAAATACTTGGAATGCCTACGATATTGCAAGCAGTATAATTTCCTTAAAAAAAACTCAAGCCAAACATATAGCACATGAAATTTGGCCCCTTTCTTTTAGTCCTAAGCTTTTGAATATTTCTATTATTAAGCCAGAAGAAATGTCTTTAAGACAGCTTAATGATTATATTCGTTATCGTCGAAAAAACCTTCTAAACGTCAGCCGTTATTCTTTAGCTTTTTGGCAACGTATATTACAACCGGCTGCTATATGGGTTATGCTTTGTTTGGCTATTCCTTTTACTTTTAAACATTTAAGAACGTTAGCTACTAGTTTGAGGACTATTGCAGGAGTTGCAGTAGGGTTTGGTTTTTACCTTTTAAATGATTTTTTTGGTCCATTTGCCATTGTCTATCAATGGCCGCCCTTTTTAGCTGCACTACTTCCTATACTCATTTTTATGTTCATCGCTATTATATTAATGCGTTGGGCTCGATAACTCGAGGTTACTATGCCAACAACATTCCGCATCGCCATAGCTCAATTAAATTTTTTAGTGGGTGATATTGAAGGGAATACACAAATAATTTTAGACAGTATACAAAGAGCCAAACAAGCTTCAGTCGATCTATTGATTTTTCCCGAACTCGCTTTAAGTGGTTATCCTCCCGAAGATCTACTTTTACGTGAAGATTTTAAAAAAAAAATCTATTATGCCTTAAAAATTATTCAAGAAAAATCTAATGATATCGCTATTTTATTAGGTCATCCAGATTATAGTTCTAAAGAGATTTTTAATGCCGCAAGCCTAATAGAAAATAAAAAAATTGTTTGTACCTATCATAAACAATATTTACCCAATTTTGGTGTCTTTGATGAACGACGTTATTTTAATCCTGGAAATTCAGATGGTTTATTTAAAATAAAAGGTCTCAATATAGGTATTTTAATTTGTGAAGATCTTTGGTGCAGTCAGCCTGCATCTGCACTTAAAGAGAAAGGTGCACAATTATTAGTATGTATCAATGCTTCTCCTTTTGATTATACAAAAGCCAAACAACGTTTTAAGGTAACCACCGACCGCATAAAAGAAACAGACTTACCCGTACTTTATGTACATGGTGTGGGCGGACAAGACGATTTAGTATTTGATGGTGGTTCCCAAGCATTTGATGCTAAAGGTCATCTCGTCGCCGAAGCAGGTTTTTTCAAAGAAACCTTGTGGTTAGTTGATCTCAAAATTAATTCATCGGTTCAATTTATAGCGCAAACTCTTTTATCTAAACCTTTAATTAATGAAACCATCTATAAAGCTCTGGTGCTTGCTGTGCGTGATTATGTGAATAAAAATCATTTTCCAGGTGTTTTAATCGGTATTTCCGGTGGCATCGATTCTGCATTAGTTTTAGCTATTGCAGTGGACGCCTTAGGAAAGGATCGTGTTCAGGCTGTCTTTTTACCTTCACGTTACACCTCAAAACTTAGTCATGATATTGTGAGAATTCTTGTAAACAAATTAGGTGTGCATAATAAAACGCTCTCCATTGAGCCTAGCTTTTCAGCATTTTTAACTACATTAAATTTTGATATTAAACATCCTCCTATAGGGCTTACTACTGAAAATATTCAAGCACGTTGTCGTGCAGTATTATTGATGGCTTTATCTAATCAATCTGGAAATCTTTTATTAAATTGCACTAATAAAAGTGAGTTAGCTGTGGGTTATGGTACTTTATACGGAGATATGACTGGTGGATTTTCGATACTTAAAGATATATCTAAAACTCGTGTTTATCAACTAGCAACTTATCGCAATAATAATGGCATTTTTCCAGATGCGTTATTGTCACGCCCACCTAGTGCTGAACTTTCCGAAAACCAAAAAGATGAAGACACCCTACCGCCTTATGCTCAACTTGATAGCATTTTAGAACTGTATGTAGAACAAGATAAAAGTATAGATGATATTGTTGAAGCGGGATTTGCTAAAGAAATGGTGCAAAGAATTATTAATTTAGTTAATAAGAATGAATATAAACGTCGCCAATTGGCTCCTGGCCCCAAGATCACACCGCGGGCTTTTGGTCGAGAACGCCGTTACCCGATTACTTCTGGTTTTTAATAACATGCGCTTGTAATACTCACAGTATAGATTTTGGACAAGGCGCCAGGAGAACGAAGCAACCGCGGTGTATTTTTATACATAAAGATTGCGCGTTGGCAACACATTCAAGCATCCAGGTACGAAGAGTATAGTCAAATATTTACATAATCTGCATCAGGATAATTTAATCTAAACACAGCCAAACTCTGATTCGCCAACTCTTCTAAACCCAAAATACGATAAGACTTAATCATAATAATCAAAGCTTTTTGGATTTCAGGCGCTCCTTGGTAACGTTGTATAATTTCATTAGCCCGATTTGCTGCAGCCACATAGGCTTTTTTATGGAAATAATAATCAGCAATATGTAATTCATAACTTGCAAATAAATTACGCAAATAAATCATGCGCTGGCGAGCATCGGGAACGTATTGGCTATCAGGATAACGACGAATCAATTCTGCGAATTCTTGATATCCTAATTGCATAGTCCCTGGATCACGCAAAGACAAATCAATCGGTACATAACGTAAATACCAACCTCTATCTTGATCCATATCCGCCATTGCTTGCATATAGTATGCATAATCAATATGTTCACTATGGGGATATAAATGAATAAAACGCTCGGCTGCGGATTTCGCCGATGGCGCATCACCATCCTTATAGTACGCATATATCAATTCTAATTGGGCTTTCTCTGCATAACGATTAAAAGGATAGAGTACATCTAATGCCTCATAGGCTTTAATAGCTTGACTAAAATTCCGATCAACTAAATATTCTTTTGCATTTTGATAGATTTGGTTAACTGTTTGTCCTTTAAAAGCAATAAATGGATCATTGGAATGACTAGCACACGCAGACAGCATAGCCAATACAAAATTCACCAAAAATACAAATTTAAATATTTTCACAATACTTTTCAATAAAGCTATGCTTTATTCCCTTTTTTAAAGTGAAGGAAGGAATAAGCGAAATTACTGTCTACTTTTTTATTCAGCATCCAAAAAGTCAAATTTTATTATTATTAATTTGACTAGCAAATCCATTTAATCTTTTTTACGGAAAATCTCATTGAGCTTAAATTTCTCTGCCAAAATAGGAATTCCACACCAGCCTATGATGGCCTCGATAATGAGAATAACACCCACTAAAAAAGCAAATAATTTGCCCAGACCCAATAACACACCAATCAATAATACAATACCAATCACCAAACGTGAAAGACGTTCATTGGATTCAAGATTGCTTGCTACATTGAACATAGATAGTATCCTCTATTAAGTCGTAATAAAAAGGCATCGCTCCCGTCAGCATTATAGCGATATTCTATGAAAAACACAGCTCAAGTAATAAATTGCCAAGCAATTGTCCCAGAACATTTAGCAGAAAAGCGTCTCGACCAAATTTTGAGTCAGTTATTTCCTGCTTATTCCCGTACGCGTTTGCAACAATGGATTCGTTGTCAACAAGTTTGGGTTGATGATGAACTCAAACGACCCCGGGATAAAATAAAAGCGGGGGCCAAAATTATTATTTTAGCTAGCTTAAGTGAAGAAGTTAGTTGGGAGGCAGAAGAACTTCCTCTTGATATTATTTATGAAGATGAAGCTTTACTTGTAGTTAATAAGCCTGCAGGATTAGTCGTCCATCCCGCCGTAGGAAATACGCATAAAACACTCGTAAATGCTCTTTTACATTATTTACCTGAACTCAAAAAACTTCCTCGGGCTGGAATCATACATCGTTTAGACAAAGACACATCAGGTCTCTTAATAATTCCTAAAATTTTAAACGCCTATAATAAATTGGTCAAACAACTACAAGCACGAACTATGAAACGTGAATATATAGCTGTTATTCAAGGCCTATTAATCGCTGGGGGAACTATCAATGCACCTATAGGTCGTCATCCGAGATTAAGAAAAAAAATGGCTGTCACTGAGTTGTTGAGTGGAAAACCAGCGATATCGCATTATCGAGTCATTGAACGTTTTAATCATCACACACTTATTAAAGTAAAACTAGAAACCGGACGCACTCATCAAATTCGCGTGCATATGGCTCATATCCATCACCCTTTGGTCGGCGATAAAACCTATACTGGCCGCTTTCATTTACCCAAAAAGGCCAGTGAGTTACTAATTAATTGCTTGCATCAGTTTCCTCGCCAAGCCTTGCATGCACAATGTTTAGGCATTATCCATCCTGTTACCTTACAACCTATGGAATGGCACAGCCCTTTACCTGAAGATATGCATCAATTAATTAACTGTTTACGAGAAGATAAACTGAATGCTTGATTTAATCATTCCTGATTGGCCAGCTCCACACTGGATCAAAGCTTACGCAACAACTCGAATAGGTGGATTTAGTCGTGCTCCCTACAATAGTTTAAATATCGCCGCGCATGTAGGTGATAATTTAGACGATGTATCGAAAAACCGTCAATTACTAAAGAAAAAATTACATCTAAAAAAACCTATTGTCTGGTTAGAACAAATACATGGAAACACTGCTATTTCAGCTGATCACCCCCTCGATAGTTTTGCAGCTGATGCTATTTATTCAAGAACAGAACAAACGATCTGTGCCGTACAAACTGCAGATTGCTTGCCATTATTAGTTTGCAGCTCCAGTAGTTATTATGTCGCCGCCATCCATGCCGGTTGGAAAGGTTTAAGCAATGGTATTATAGAAACTACTATTAATGCATTAGCCTTACCGGCCAGCGATATTTTAGTTTGGCTAGGTCCTGCTATCGGCCCTCAAGCTTTTATAGTCGGAGAAGAAGTTTTTCAATCTTTTGTAGACAAAGATCCGACGGCCGAAATAGCTTTTCAGCCTTTAGAAAACAAGCAATGGCAGGCAAATCTCTATAAATTGGCTGAACTACGTTTACGCAAGTTAGGAATAAGCTCCATCTATGGGGGGAATTACTGTACTTTTTCCGACAAGCTTCGTTTTTTCTCATATCGGAGAGACCGAATAACAGGGCGAATGCTAAGTCTTATTTGGATAAACCTACCTTAAAAAAGATTTCAATCTTAAGCATTTACTTTGCCTAAAATTTTTAAAATAGAATCGCAGCAACTGTTTTGAAAAGTACCGTAATTATGCAGTCTACATAGACTTAACATGCATGAGAATTACACGTCGAGCGGTCACACAGACAAAAATTCAAGGGCGAAGCGTATGGGCTTTTCATTGAATTAGATCCAAGCTCGCCTTATACTATTGAGCAATATAAAAATAATAATAATAAATTTATGCATCGATTTTTTTCAGCTTTACTATTATGTCTGTTAAGTAATCCATTATTTGCGGAACCTCCCTCAAAAGATTTATACACTGTGCCTGATAAAAGTTGGGGCATATTGTTTTACCATAGTTGGATGACTAATAGTAATATTGGCCTAGTACTAACCGCCCAAGGTGTTCATTTCAAATATGGAACGATGAACTCTATCGATTTGTCTTATCAATTAGACCCAGCTAACCCTTTACGGCGTTTTTTTCGGCCTTTGGTCAGTACTGTTGAAGTCGCTGGAAATATAACGCAGCGACGTGACCCAAACGGTCTCATCTATGAATTTGATCCCTACTTAAATTTTCGCTGGAAAACTTTCCCTTGGGATCATTATGTCACTACAACTTTCGCTATCGGCGATGGACTTTCCTATGCAACCAGCATTCCTCTACGAGAAGAGCATGATTCGTCCAATAATCATGCTAAAAGATTACTAAATTTTTTAGTTGTAGAAGCGACCTTTGCGGCTCCTAGCCACCCCAATTTACAATTCGTGGTCAGAGCACATCACCGTTGTGGCGCTTGGGGATTATTTGGCGCCGGCAACTTAAGCTCCAATGCCGTAGGTCTAGGAATACGTTATCTATTTTAATTCTACTCAAAAAACTCTATTTTGTAGGCGCCGGCGATTTCGATAAAGTATTTTCGATGGGCATATCAATATCATTTCTTTTTTGTGAATTAAAAAAAATAGAACTTTTTACTGAACAAGAAGACTCTTGTCTATCAGACAAAGTCTCATTATTTTCATCCTTGCAAATCTGCTGTTGTTTATTCTTATTCCGATAAAAATTTTTTCTAGGCAAATCTAGTAAATTCCTTACTAAAGGGGAATGAGTAAATGTCCTTATACAATTAATACTTCGAATCCGAATCATTGCATAGCCTTCTAATAAATTAATTTAAAAAATACTAACTAATTATATCAACTATTTATTTTTTTTCAAAAAAATAAATTTAATAAGAAATATTCTAAATTTTTTTAGTTAAAACAGAACGACTTGGAAAAATCTTAACGGTTTTAATCATATTATCTTTAATCAAGATAACTTCCATCGTTTTATTTTCAAACTGAAACACAGTGCCCACTTTTGGAATAACTTCAAGCGTCTCAATAATTAATCCACTTAAGGTTTTAGGACCCCGTAAAGGTAGATTTAAATTTAATTGACGATTTAAATCTCGTAATGCAATTCCTCCGTCTATCAAATAACTACCATCAGCTTGCAATATAACGGCACGACGCATTAACGCTGTATCAGTAGTAAATTCACCGACAATTTCTTCTAATATGTCTTCTAAAGTAATAAGTCCCTGAATCTCGCCATATTCATTGACGACTAAACCAATGCGATGTTTTTCACGACGAAAATTTAACAATTGACTATTTAATGCTGTTGCTTCAGGTATAAAATGAACCTCTTCCGCTGCGTCGATTAATACTTCTTTACTTAATTGTTGCTTACTTAAACTATTTAAAACTTTCCGAAAATGTAAAATTCCTATTATCTCATCAAGAGAATCTCGATAAATCGGTAACCGTGTATATTCACTCTTAATTAATTGTTTTAAAATTACATCCCAGGGCTGATTAATATCAATACCAATAATCTCCTGCCTTGGAATCATAATATCTTCTACGGTTACTTTATTGAGCTCTAATACCTTGAGTAGCATATTTTTATAACCAGTAGGCATATGTCCAGTCCCTTCACGTAATAAACTTACTAATTCTTCGCGGGACAATTGTTCAATAGTCAATTTTGGAATTTTTATCCCAAATAAACGTAAGGTAGAATTTGCTATTAAATTTGTTAGCCAAACAAAGGGGTATAAAATATGCAACAAAATAACTAGAGGCCAAACAGCAAACAACGCAATCGGTTGAGGATATAAAGTTGCTAAGGTTTTTGGCGCTACTTCACAAAAAATTAATACTACAAAAGTAAGTGCTAGGGTTGCCAAAAAAACACCCGATGCTGAAAAATATTGTAATGCAAGCAACGTAACTACAGCGGAAGCAAGAATATTAGCAAAAGTTCCGCATAAAAGAATAACTCCGAGCAAACGATCTGGTCTTTTTAATAAATCCTGTACACGTTTAGCGAGAAGGTTATGCTGTCTCACTAAATGACGTAATCGATATCTATTTATAGATAACATGGCAGCTTCTGCCAAGGAAAAAAAGACAGCAGCCAATAATAATAAAAATAATAAACCTACAAGAAATGCGAATGAATAATGCATGCGCTAAGGTCTCATCCTTTTAAAGATTAGGCATGAATAAAATCGTTCCTAAATAAACTATTCCAATTAAACTTGCGCCAATTAGCGTCCAGCTAATCGCAATTTTCCCCCGCCAACCAAAATAGTTTCTGCCGATTAATAGCATCAAAAGCACCCCCCAAGCGAGTAGTGATAAAAGTATTTTTTGCCACAAACGTTGCCCAAAAACTGGATGAAATAAAATCAAACTGCTTGCCAAAATTAATGTAAGTAAAACGATAGCGATAGAAATAAGCATAAATAGATACGTTTCCATCACTTCCAAAGGGGGGAAATATTGAATAAATCCTATAGCTTGTTTATTCTTGAGCATCCACTCTTGGCTGGCTAATAGCAATGCTTGGAGTGCGGCGCTGATTAAAACAATCAGTGCAAGCGTTGAGAGAAAAATATGAATAAAATCTGCATAGGACACCATGAGACTCGCTTACTCCTCAGCTAAGCTGATACAATAACAGAAATTTTTGGGTCATTCATCATGTCCTTTCTTATAAATCCGGCTTTTCTACTTCGTAGACTTAGTCTCATTAAAAATTACGATAAATTTAGGATTACTATAAAATCATGTTTGACAATTTAACAGCTCGTTTAAAACAATCTTTTAAAAATATTCGTGGCCAAGGTCGCTTAAGCGAACATAATATTAAGGAAAGTCTTCGTGAAGTAAAAAAAGCTTTAATTGAAGCGGATGTCGCCTATCCTGTTGTCAAAACAATTATCGAACAAGTGCGCCAAGGCGCCATTGGGCAAAAGGTCACAGAAAGCTTAGCGCCAGGTCAGGCCTTTATAAAAATTGTGAGTGATACCTTAATTAGTATCATGGGGAAAGATTTATCCGAATTAAATCTTTCTACACAAGCGCCAGCCATAATTATGGTAGCGGGCTTGCAAGGTTCAGGAAAAACAACAACGGTTGCAAAATTAGCCTATTGGTTAAAAGAACAAAAAAATAAATCTGTTCTAGTGACTAGTACGGACATTCATCGTCCTGCAGCTATTTTACAACTTGAAAACTTGGCCGAAAGTATAGGTGTGTTATTTCACACAAGTAACACCTCGCAAACACCTGCTTATATCGTTCAAACTGCTATCCAAGCTGCTCGAAATAAAGGTGTAGATGTCGTTATTATCGATACAGCCGGTCGCTTGCATATTGATACAGCGATGATGGATGAAGTACGTACTATCCATGCTGTTAGTAATCCCATCGAAAGCTTATTCGTACTTGATAGTATGATGGGTCAAGACGCAGTAAAAACAGCACAGGGGTTTAATGAAACTATCCCTCTTACTGGAATTATATTGAGCAAAATGGATGGTGATGCGCGTGGAGGAGCCGCTTTATCAGTAAAATTTACTTTAGGTAAACCAATTAAATTTATCGGTTCCGGCGAAAAAGTCACCGCACTTGAGCCTTTTTACCCAGATAGGATTGCTTCGCGCATACTTGGTATGGGCGATGTCCTTTCGTTAGTCGAAGAAGTACAGCGTCATACCGATCAAAAAGCCATGCAAAAACTCAATCAAAAATTGCAAAAAGGCAAAAAATTTGATCTGGAAGATTTTTTAAATCAACTTATACAAATGGATAACATGGGAGGAATGGAGCAGCTCTTAGGCAAGCTTCCCGATGGAAACAGTACTGCTTTACTCGCTAGTGCTAAAAATACACTTAATAAAAAACTAACTTCCCAGATGCAAGCAATCATCCGTTCTATGACAAAAAAAGAACGGCTTTTTCCAGATACTATCCAAGGATCCCGAAAACGCCGTATTGCCGGAGGTTCGGGGACGCAAATCCAGGATGTGAACCGACTCTTGAAACAGTTCAATCAAATGCAAAAAATGATGAAGCGTTTCTCTAAGCCTGGCTCCATGAATAAACTTCTACAAGGACTACAAAATCACCACCCTCGATAAAACCTCTAGAAACTCGAATGAAGCCCTTCCCAAATTAATAAAATTTGCGTAGAATCCGGGCTGGTTTCAATCTAAGCTATCTCATTCAATTGAGCGTTTAAATAGACAGTAAAAATAGAGAGGAAAATTTATTCCATGGTTACCATTCGCTTAGCACGAGGAGGTCGTACAGAACGCCCCTTCTATCACATTGTTGTAACAGATAGCCGAAAGCCGCGTGATGGACGCTATATTGAGCGCTTAGGTTTTTATAACCCTGTTGCCGCAGGAAAAGAAGTAAGCTTACAAATTGCAGAAGACCGAGTTAACTATTGGGTATCTCAAGGAGCTCAGCTGTCAGAACAAGTCCAAAGTCTGCTGAAAAAAAATAAAAAGGGAAACTAATAATCCTAAGAAAACTGATGACCAGGCGGAAGCTGCTTAATACATCCGCCTTTGCTGAAATTTATTAAGACCACCTCTCTGTATTAGATGCTAGATAAAGTACTGCTGTTATCAATCAAAGAGGTAAAGATGACAAAAAGAAAGGTCTTGGTAGGAACTATCGGAAAACCTTATGGTATCAAAGGCTGGGTTAAAATAAATTCCTATACAGAACCTTTCAGTAATATCCTCGATTATCAACCCTGGTATTTAGAAGCACCCAGTAAACCTTCTTCTCCTCCTATCCTAATTGAAATAATAGATAATTGCCTTCAGGGTCAACAGATATTAGCGCTACTCGCAAACTGTATAACGCCTGAATCAGCATGTCTTTATACAAATTATAAAATCTATGTAGATCGAGAAAAATTCTTTCCCTTAGCAGAGCAAGAGTACTATTGGACAGATTTAGAAGGCTTAAAAGTCTATACTTGTGAAAACGCTTATCTCGGCATAATCCAAGCTATCTTTGCTACGGGTGCTAACGATGTATTAGTGATAACTGATAAAAAAAGACATTTAGTTCCATTTTTATTAGATCAAACCATTAAGTCTATCGATTTAGAAAATAAAACTATGATTGTCGATTGGGACGCTGAATTTTGATGGATATCCAGATTATTAGCCTATTTCCTGAAATGTTTACTCCTTTAAATTTGAGTATACCTGGACGTGCACAAAAAAAAGGGCTATTAAAAATATCCTATTTAAATCCTCGGGATTTCGCGCAAGATAAGCATAATACTGTAGATGATCGTCCCTATGGAGGCGGGCCTGGAATGGTTATGAAGTTTGAGCCATTATTAGCTGCGATAAAGATGGCTAAACTACGTCAAGAGACTTTATATCCAGCCCCTTTAGTTAGTTATTTATCGCCCCAAGGAAAAAAATTTGATCAAATAGCTGCTCAAGTATTAAGCCAACGTACAGGGCTTATCCTAATCGCAGGTCGTTATGAAGGCATCGATCAGCGTCTTATTAACCGTGAAGTCGACGAGGAATGGTCTCTAGGAGATTTTATTTTGAGTGGTGGCGAACTAGCGGCTATGTGTCTTATTGATAGCATAGTCCGTCTGTTACCAGGAGCATTAGGTCATCTGGAATCTGCGTCACAAGATTCATTTAGCTCGTCTCTACTAGATTACCCACATTATACACGCCCTGCAAAGCTAGATGGTCAAGATGTTCCGGATGTTCTGCTACAGGGAGACCACTCAGCCATTGCTCGTTGGCGTTTAAAACAATCTTTGGGACAAACCTGGCAACGTCGACCAGATTTATTAAAAAAGCATATACTTAGCGAACAAGAGCAGGTATTATTGGCCGAATTCATCCGTGAAAATAGCGAATAAAATTTGGAGTTAGCGATGAGTAATCTCATACAAACTATTGAAAAAGAACAAATGCAATCAAAAAAGGACATTCCCGACTTTCGTGCGGGAGATACAGTCACAGTCAAAATTAAAGTCAAAGAAGGTACACGCGAACGATTACAATCCTTTGAGGGTGTTGTTATTGCGCGACGAAATCGTGGATTTAACTCTGCCTTTACTGTAAGAAAGATCTCACATGGCGAAGGAGTGGAGCGAGTTTTTCCTCTTTATAGCCCTTTAACGGCTAGCATAGAAATTAAAAGACGTGGTGATGTTCGAAAAGCAAAACTATATCATTTACGCAACCTACGTGGTAAAGCGGCGCGTATTAAAGAAAAATTAGTAAATACCCTGCAAGCTTCTATTTCATCAAAAGAAGATGCTAGTAATAACGATCCTATAGAATAGATGTCAATCTTTACCAACAATATTTTTAATATTGTTGGTAATTCAAAGTTTTAGACTCCCTAAAAAGATAATATCGCTTTTATGTTTTATAAGGCTATCGTTCAAACTCCTATTGGGAAGCTAGGAATATCCACTTTGGGTCAATTACTAATCCGGCTTGATTTTTTAACCGATGATAGAGTATTAATTACCCCTAATGAAGAAATTATAAAAAACATCGTAAGTCAGCTTAATCAATACTTTCAATGCCCAAGCTTTGAGTTTAATATCCCCTACCAACTACAAGGGACTCCTTTTCAAACTAAGGTTTGGCAAGCATTAAGTAATTTGCCTATACAAACTACTGTTAGTTACGGTGCTCTCGCCAATAAATTAAAAACAGGTGCGCGAGCTGTAGGTAATGCTTGTCGAGCAAACCCTCTTCCAATATTAATCCCATGTCATCGTGTTATAGCTCAAGGAAATTTAGGTGGCTATAAAGGAAAAGAAATATCTATTAAAAAATGGTTATTAAATCATGAATTTTATTCCAGTACATTTTAAGCTGATAGAATTCGAAAAAAATATTTTTCACTTTAATAATCAAATGAAAATTTGTTTATTTATTAATTTTTTTCAAGCTTGCTCAAATTCCTTTCTCAGCTCCTGTAAGTCTTTACTCAAAAGTGTGTAAGTTAAGACTGAAGCCGTCAAACGCCCATTGTAATAAATTATAACTTTGTTAATCTAAGTAGTGTGTGTTGTTAATGATCTAATCAAGGACTTAATTTCCAGAAATAATCTAAAGAATAGGTTACTGACATGGAAATTAATTAGCAAATCCTTATGTTATGTGGAATAGATAAGGATGTCTACACTACAAGGATGTAGTGTTAGCAAGGATGCTACAAGGACGTTACTAACACAGATATACCCCCTTGGGCCGTTTTACGGCCCTTTTTAATTTATTGCATGAATTTTTGTCAGAGTCACGTCAATTCATAACAATAAATATTTAAAATCTTTTATCTTTCAATGTATTAATCTTGCCAAAAATGATGATTTCTTTCATAGTAAGTCTCTGCTTGTATATTATAAGAACGAGCATTTAATTTTAATGTAATAGTTCCTTCGGTCGCTGTATTATAGATTTTAGAACCTAAACGTTGATAACGATTTAATACAATTTTATGCGGGAATTTAAATCGATTATGAAAGCCCGTTGGGAACAAAGCATAGGCTGGTTGTACATAGTTTAAAAATTCTATGCTTGAAGAAGTTTTACTACCATGATGGGGAACGATTAATACTGTGCTTTGTAAAGATTTTTGCTTTGTATGAACAAGATAGTTTTCTGCAGCTTTTTCTATATCACCAACTAATAAAATACTTTGTAATTGGTTACTAATTTTTAGCACGCATGAACTATTATTACCTAGATAGTCAAGATTAAAGGGTGGGTATAAAATCTCGAAATTAACTCCATCCCATTGCCAGCGCATTTTTTCTTCGCACAAATTTACGATTCTTGGTAAAAATTTTTTAGGAATACTACTCAGTATTTTATCTACTTGTATTTGTTTTAAAATAATCGTCGCTCCACCACTATGATCATTATCACCGTGACTAATAACCATCAGATTCACTTTATGAACACCGATTGTTTGTAAAAAAGGAAGTAAAACCAATTTTCCTGCATCAAAGGATGGGCTTAAGCGAGGACCTGTATCATAAATCAGGACATGATGTTGAGTACGAACTACACTAGCTAAACCTTGACCCACATCGAGAAGATGAAGCCAAATATCACCATATTGTGGCCCCTGACTTTCTCCAAAAAATAAAGGTAAGAGCCAAATGAAACCTAAGCAACGAGTTGGTGTTCCCCTAGGCGCCAAAATTAATAATATGCCAATTATACTTGAAGCTAAAATCCAGCGGTTTGATAAATATGCATAATATTGAGTAAAAGGCATTTCTGAAAAAAAATGGAGTAAACTCCAAAGCATCTCCAGTAATTTTTCTACGAAAATTAAGATATTGTTTCCCAGAACAGAGCTTACTAAACTAAGTAAGCTACCTAATAAACTAAGCGGTAAAATTAAAAAGCCAATAGATGGAATGGCTATTAAGTTAGCAATAAAACTAATCCAAGAAATTTGCTGAAAAAATAATAAAGATAAAGGAATCAGCCCTAAACACAAAGTTAATTGTATTCGGCACCAAAATCGCCAATTTTTTAATGGCTTCATGCGATTTGAGACAGC
Organism: Rickettsiella endosymbiont of Xylota segnis; assembly: GCF_964019545.1. Taxonomy (NCBI): domain Bacteria; kingdom Pseudomonadati; phylum Pseudomonadota; class Gammaproteobacteria; order Legionellales; family Coxiellaceae; genus Rickettsiella; species Rickettsiella endosymbiont of Xylota segnis. The sequence goes on from NZ_OZ026451.1 coordinate 1,395,421, forward strand.
ATAAAAAATTAATATAACTGCTGTGAAGGATAACCAAAAACTTGCTGAAAGTACTGAAAAAGGTTCTATTATTAAAATAATTAATAATGTTAAATGAAATGAATGCCAACTACTAAGATAGCGCCGTTTGATTATAGCCAATGAAAATATAGATAACATCAGTAAAGCACGCTGGGTCGGAATAGCGAACCCCGCTAGAGCACTATAGAAAATGGTTAATAATAATGTAAATGCGCCAGCAATTTTCGGCGCTGGAATATACAAAGTGACAACGGGTATACGACAAAAAGTAAAACGAACTATCCAATAAATAATTCCTGCAATGAAAGCGAGATGTAAACCTGCAATAGCAAATAAATGATTAGTCCCAGTACCACGCATTACTCGCCATTGTTCATCAGTAATTTCACAACGCATTCCTGTCGTTAGTGCACTTATAAGTCCTATTAAAGGGTAAGCTTGTAACGCTTTTTTTACATTTGTAGTAATCTTTTGACGTAGAGTATCGATAAAATAATATACATTTGTTCGCTGAATTAGGTGTAAAGGTAATTTTTCTAATAGATAACCTGTAGCACAAATGTTTTGTTGGAACAACTCGGCTTGATAATCAAAGCTACCAGGATTCCAAAAAGCACGAGGACGACGTAGGCGCAAAGCGAATTGCCAAATATCTCCTTTTTTAAAATTAGTTAATACATTTAAATTTTTGTAAAAATACCCTTTAATTCGTACAGGTATGGGATACCGTAAAAATACTGAGGTCTCTAGCTTTTGGATAAGAAAGTCAAAGCGTACGACATTCAAATGATTTTCTGGAATAGTTATTATCCGTCCCTTTGCAATGAGGGTCTTACCTTCTAATATTTTTGGCAATTGTAAGGCAAGTTGTTGATGCGCAATTATTAACGACCAAGAAAAACCTAAACAACAAGCAACAAAAAATGAAATCCAATTTGCAAAAAATAGTCGTTTAAAAAAGGCGAAAGTAATTAAAATTATACTAAATAATATTAGTAAATAGGCTAGTTTTACCGTAGGTAAGTGCGAGAAATGTGTGATCCATACCACACCGATTAAAAACCCTAACGTCCAGCGGGCCATATTTTTTTATTTAGCGATAACTTGTCTTATTGTATATTTTTTTTAAATTTATTTAAAAACACCTTTATAGTAATAAAAAATAATATTTAATATTATTTTTTATTTAAACCATTATCTTGTATACTTAATAAATATATCTAAAATTAAATATAAATTAAAAGCAAACTAAATTAGTTTAACAAGGAGTGTCGTATGCAAAAATCAACTGATCTGAATAAAAGAGCCTCTGATAAATCTAGTTCTGAAAATACTATTCCAAAATTACCTACAGAAACTTCCTCTAATTCTTCTGAAAAAACAAACTCTAATGAAAAAAAGGGATTTTTTAATTTTTTTCAAAAATTAGGATGCTCAAATACTAATCTGGCAGATGATAAAAGTGAAGTTTTCAAAGTACCTAAATTTGAACCTAAATAATATAAGACTATCTAAAATAAAAATAAAAATATTTTTTATTTATAATTTGCATTTAATGTAAAACAATTTTTAACGGTACAGCTAAAACCATAACAAAGCTGGCAACTAATCCTGCTGCTGGGATAGTTAATATCCATGCCCACATAATTCGTCGAATAGTGGGCCAATGGGTATTGAGCCAACCATTTGTTGAGCCTACTCCAAGAATCGCTCCTGTCACTGTATGCGTAGTAGAAACAGGAATACCCAAATCGGTAGCTGCAAATAACGTGAATGCAGCACCTGTCGCTGCGCATCCGCCACTTAAAGGAGTTAATTGGGTTATTTTATTTCCTAAGGTATGCACAATACGCCAACCTCCGATAAGTGTTCCCAATCCCATTACGAAATTACAAGAAATAATTACCCAAAATGGAACATAAAAATGCCCATTCAAAAGACCTGTAGAAAATAATAATACAGCGATAATACCCATTGTTTTTTGGGCATCATTACCACCATGGCCTAAACTTAATAAGGCTCCTGCAACAAATTGAGCGCGTTTAGCCCAACATTGAGTCTTATCGGGATTTATATCTTTTAAAAAAAAATGTGCTAATTTTATCAACAACCAACTAATTGATAACCCCAACAAGGGTGACAAGACTATTGCTATCAATACAGGTAGCAATCCATGCCAATTTAAAACATGCCAGCCTCCTGCCACTAAAGCTGCGCCGACCAGCCCTCCTATTAATCCATGAGAAGAACTTGATGGTAAACCAAAATACCAGGTTAAAAGATTCCAAATAATTGCGCCGATTAGAGCCGCAAAAAGCACATAGGGGGTAATGATATTAGGTTCGATAAGACCTGAGCCTATAGTGGTCGCAACACTTAGATGAAAAAATAAGAAAGCAATAAAATTAAAAAATGCCGCCCATAATACCGCTGTTAAAGGTTTTAGAACCTTTGTTGCAACCATAATAGCGATAGAGTTTGCCGCATCGTGAAAACCATTAATAAAGTCGAAGATAAATGCTAAGACAATAACGAAATAAATAAATACTAAAGTGCTCGTCATAAAGCATTCTTTCCATCACCAAAACTTGGTGTCAAGTATACACGACGTTGGTAGGGTTGGCACTCTGGCGACGTGAAGCCAATTTTATAAAAAATGGATATTGAATTATATTTCATATGGGAATTTATAATTAGTGAAAAAACTTATTGTGTTTATGCTCTTCGCACTTGAATTTTTGTCTATGTCCCTCAATTCGCAATCCTCATGTATTTTGAATACATTCCGATAGCTTCATTCTCACAGCACCTTGCCAAAAATTCAATTGCTATGAGTATACTTCAGTTATTTTTAATTCTTAAAATTCTATAGTTCATTCTTTAAATTCCATCTCTTATTTCCTATAGTAACCCTTTAATGTAAAATTATATCTTATGTTATCGCTTATTGAATTAATTCAACAACTTGTTGCTCGACCTTCAGTGACTCCAGAAGATGAAGGTTGTCAAAATGTTTTATGTCAGCACTTAAAGCGCCTGGGTTTTGCGATTGAACACTTACCATTTGCGGATGTCAATAATTTTTGGGCCAAACGTGGAAAAGAATCACCTTTATTTGTTTTTGTTGGGCACACTGATGTCGTTCCCACTGGCCCATTAAATATGTGGGATAGCCCTCCTTTTGTGCCTACCATTCGCAATGGACAACTTTTTGGTCGTGGCAGCGCTGATATGAAAGGAAGTCTCGCTGCAATGCTAGTGGCTTGTGAAAAATTTATTGATGAACATCCTAATCATAGTGGTTCTATAGCATGGTTAATTACTAGTGATGAAGAAGGCCCTAGCATCAATGGCACTGCAAAAGTAGTTGAAGTACTTAAAAACAGATACGAAAAAATAGATTACTGTTTAGTTGGAGAACCTACCTGCGAAGAAAAATTAGGAGATACTTTAAAAGTAGGTCGCCGTGGATCTTTATCAGCCCATTTGATGGTTAAAGGTAAACAAGGCCATATTGCTTACCCTCAATTAGCTGAAAACCCTATCCATCGCTTTAACCCAAGTCTAGCCGAATTATTGGGTATCAACTGGGATGAAGGAGTAGCCTATCCTAACTTTCAACCCACTAGCTTACAAGTTTCTAATATTCATAGCGGTACTGGCGCTGGAAATGTTATTCCAGATAACATAGAGGTTAAGTTTAATTTTCGTTATTCCCCAGCAACCACCGCAAAAAAATTAGAAGATACAGTAGAAAATATTTTAAAAAAACATCATCTAAAATATCAAATCACTTGGCAACGTGGAGGACTTCCTTTTCTAAGTTCTTCAGGGCAGTTACGTTTAGCCTGTCTTGATGTTATAGAAAAACTTACAGGGATTACACCTATAATTTCTACAACAGGGGGCACCTCTGATGCTCGTTTTATTGCGCCCTTAGGAGCAGAGATTGTTGAGTTTGGTCCATGCAATCGTACTATTCATCAAATTAATGAATGCGTCTCTATTGATGATCTTGAACAATTAGCTTTAATTTATAAAGAAATTTTGAAGAAAACTTTGTGTGTTTAAAGATAAATCAGTAAAACACGGACAAAAAAAAGCAGCCTTTAAGGGCTGCTTGCGGTTAATCGTTAGTGTTCTCTATTATGAAAGAAACTGCGATTTTGATAACCATGATGGATCAGGGTAGTAAGCAAATACTAGCGTTCCGTTCTTAATCGAATGGATTAATGAATCGGCAACTGCTGGACTGACTGCAAAACAACCCCAACTTCGTCCCAGACGACCATGTTGCTGCGCAAATTGCGCTGTCGCATAATCCGCTCTATGGACTACGATATCACGAGCTTCCGCCCTATCGTTAAATCCTTTTTCTAGACCTTTTAACTTTAATGAATAGCCGTGTTTACCCTGATAAGTTGATTCGGTTAAAAACACACCTAAACTTGATTCTAAACTTCCTGGTCTATCTGAGAAGGAAGTTGCATAGTTGCCACCACTGTTCTGTCCATGGGCAACGTACTCATTAAAAAGCATAGAGTTGTTGTTAAGGTCTAATACCCACAATCTTCGCGCTGTTGATGGCTTAGTATAATCAATAATCGTTAGAATATGCTGATTGTCTAAACCTTCCTGTCTGGCTTTATTATAAGCCTCTAAACCTAATTGTAATACTTTAGGATTAAGACCTGGAGCCCGCCCACTGAGTTGCTGCAACTCAGCTTGCACGTTAGCATCCTGGCTTACTGGACTAGCATTAACGGTCATCACGAAGAGACCACTGGCTAGCAGTAATAAACTTGTTATTTTCTTTAATATCACTATATAACCCCCCCTCTGCTTCTTTAGCAGAAGAAAACCACTATAGCATAATTCGTACAATTTTTGAACGTATTTACCCAGTTTTATCAGATAAAAGGCTTACATTTATATTATATGTAAGCCTAAGGGAAAATAGGGCTTTAGATTAAAAACCCTTATTAAGTAAACCTCACTCTAGCGTTTCATGGGTAAAAAGTGTTAGGCGAGAAATTTTCACTAAATAGTCCTTTTATGCTCAAATTCGCAGATTAAAGGATTATTCTATTTTTATCATTATTCTATATAGAACAAAGTTCTAGCTCTAAATAAAAAGAAGAAATTTGGTAAAAATGTAGAATAATCCTATCCTAGAAAAATAAGCTATTTCAATTCGCGAGACCCTTCCTTGTTAAATATTCTTAAAAAATCTTCTTTTATGATAGCTCAAACCAAAAATCTTTCTATGAAGATTTTAAAAAAAGCTTAGCTTAAATTTTTAAGCTGTATTGTTATAATCAAATATTAGATTAACTTTTCTCTTTGGTTTCGCGATAGAAATTATTTCATTTTTCGTGGTCTGCCTCGCTTACGTATGGTACCTGTTTTAGCTATATTGAGCTGAGAGGTCCTTCCTCGACCCTTTGTCGTTAATATTCTTTTCATTCTTTTTCGATTTCCTTTAGCCTTTGCAACTGCTAAAGCCTTGAAATTAGCTTCCATTTTTTTATGTTCAATTTTTACAACTTTTTCAAGTGCTTTTTGATAAGCTTCTTGCTCTGCAATTTTTAGCTTTTCTTTGAAATTGGCTTTCAGCATAGCAATCTTGGCACGTAAGGCTTTTTGTGTCATACGAGCGTTTATAGCAGCTTTACTTCGTTGCATTTTTTTAGCAGCACTTAAGGGTGGTCTACCTCGTTTAGTTTTTGTTTGTGTTTTAACATTCGTCATATGTATTCCTTAGAGTTAAAATAATATCAATCAATATACTTTTCGCACTTGTATTTTTTGTCTGACCGCTCAACTCGCAACCCTCATGATTATTATATAAAGATTGCTGTATGGACGCGGCACTTGACAAAAATCCCATTACTATGAGTATACCTTCTTAAAATTAAGGTGATATTAAATAATATTTTCTTTAATTAAGAAGTATAAACCTAAATAGACATTCTATTATATAATATTTTATCATCATTAAAAAATTCAGCTTTTTTATTAACATTTTTTTAATTGCCAAATTTCTAATTTATATAAATAGATAATTATTTATGGGGGTTTCATTATCTTTTTTCAATAGCTATATAATTTCTTTGCGTACTTCCAATATACAATTGTCTAGGTCTTGCAATGCGAAGTTTTGGGTCAGCCATCATTTCTTCCCATTGTGAAATCCAACCTACCGTGCGAGCTAATGCAAAAATTACTGTAAACATATTGGTAGGAATTCCTAAAGCACTTAAAGTAATACCCGAATAAAAATCTACATTAGGATATAATTTTCTTTCAACGAAATAAGGATCTTCTAAAGCAATTTTCTCTAAAGCTAATGCAAGTTTAAATAAAGGCACTTCTTTTTGCCCAGTTTCTTCCAATACATCATGACATGTTTTTTTCATCACTGATGCGCGCGGGTCGTAATTTTTATACACACGATGTCCAAAACCCATTAATCGAAAGGGATCATTGGGATCTTTTGCCTTTTCGATGTAATGGTTAATACGAGAAATATCTCCTATTTCAAGCAACATATTTAAGCATGCTTCGTTGGCACCACCATGAGCGGGTCCCCATAAAGCGGCTATCCCTGCAGAAATGCAGGCATAGGGATTAGCACCTGTAGAGCCAGCCATTCTAACGGTCGATGTAGAAGCATTTTGCTCATGATCAGCATGTAAAATAAAAATTTTGTCTAAAGCCTTTGCCAACACTGGGTTAGGTGGATTCTCTTCAGTTGGAACCCCAAACATCATATGCATAAAATTTTCGGCATAATTTAAATGATTCAGAGGATACATAAAAGGCAATCCTGTCGCATACTTGTAAGACATAGCAGCAAGAGTTGGCATTTTAGCAATTAATCTTAATGCGGCTAATTTGCGATGTTCTTTATTATGAATATCCAACAAATCATGATAAAAAGCGGATAATGCTCCAACTACACCCAACATAATTGCCATGGGATGAGCATCTCTACGAAATCCATGAAAAAAATGACGTAGCTGCTCATGTACCATGGTATGTTGATTAATTTCTTCATTAAAATTCTTTTTTTGAGTTTGATTAGGTAACTCACCATGAAGCAATAAATAAGCAACTTCTATAAAATCTGATTTTTCTGCAAGTTGATCAATCGAATAACCGCGATAAAGTAAAATACCTTTATCACCATCAATAAAAGTTATTTTAGAAGAACAGGAAGCAGTAGATAGAAATCCTGGATCATAAGTAAATCGATTAACTTTTGCCAATTGAGTCACATCTATAACATCAGGTCCTAAAGTTGCTTTGCAAATCGGCAAATTAACAGGCGCTAAGTCATTAACAGTTAAAGTTGCCGTGGAAGAAGACAAATCTTTAGCAGTTACTTCCGCAGATTGAGTCATAATAGCCTCTAAATTTATAAATTTAATTTCATCACAAACTATACTAGCAATTATCTAAAAAGCGGGGTGATATATAACAAAGATAAAATACTGATGTCAATTTCGGCAACTTAATAAGATTTTATCAAATTATTAGAAAGACGTGCTAGATTTATGCTAGATTAACGATATTGTGCAAACTATTCAACAATTAACTGTAACAAATGACCATTCAGGCCAGAGACTCGACAATTTTTTAATGTCGCGATTAAAAGGTCTACCTAAAAGTCGTCTTTATCGAATCATACGAAAAGGCGAATTACGCATCAACAAAAAAAGAGTAAAGCCCGATTATCGTTTACAGGAAGGAGATATTATTCGGATCCCCCCCCTACGACTTGCCCCCCGTACTCCAAAAAATATTTTAAATGCAAATTTAGCTGGGCTACTTGAAAAAGCAATTATTTTTGAAGATAAACATTTTTTAGTCCTTAACAAACCTAGTGGTATGGCCGTCCATGGTGGAAGCGGGATACATTTAGGGGTCATAGAAGCTTTACGCCTGTTGCGACCACAATTGAAATTCTTGGAATTAGTTCATCGCTTGGATCGTGACACTTCAGGTTGTTTACTACTGGCTAAAAAAAGTAGTATTTTAAAGGAATTACATGAATTATTACGTTCGGGTCAGATGAAAAAGACTTATATTGCTCTAGTAGCAGGACATTGGCCTAAATCGTTACGAAAAGTCGACGCTCCGTTGTATAAAAATCAATTACAATCCGGAGAACGCATCGTACTTGTTCAAGCAGAAGGCAAAAGTTCCCTAACTGAATTTTCTGTACAACATTATTATGTTGAATCCACATTAATCGCAGTAATGCCCATCACTGGCCGCACCCACCAGATTCGCGTTCATGCTCAATTTGCCAAACACCCTATTATTGGGGACGAAAAGTATGGAGAAAAAGAAATCAATAAAAAAATGCGTCAACTAGGCTGTAAACGACTTTTTTTACACGCTAGTCAGCTTGAGTTTACTTTAGGTTCGACAGGAAAAACTATAACGCTAGCTGCCAAATTGCCAGAAGATTTAAATCAAGTTTTGAAAAATTTAACCTCTTTACCGAGTTCATAGGTCTTTTATTTTTGACTGTTCTTCTTTAATTCGGCAAAAATATGTCTGCGAACTTCATCAACATCAGCATGCCCATTGATTGAAATATAGCAAGGCGCATCCGGATCACCGCTACGTTGCCATTCATTGTAATAAAAAAGTACTGGTTTGGTTTGTTGATGATAAATGCGCAAACGCTCGCGTATAGTTGCTTCTGTGTCATCATTACGTTGAATGAGTGGTTCTCCTGTTACATCATCTTTATTCGGGACTTTGGGAGAATTATGTAATATATGGTAAATACGGCCGGAACCGGGATGAATACGCCGCCCACTGAGACGTTTTACAATTTCATCATCCTCAATCTCAATTTCTATAACGAAATCAATAAAAATTCCGTTAGATCGTATCGCCTCCGCTTGAGGTAAAGTACGTGGAAATCCATCAAATAAAAAACCATTCGCACAATCTGCTTGCTGAATACGTGATTCGACTAATTCAATAATAACCTTATCAGAAATTAATTGACCTGCATCCATCAAAGCCTTGATTTGAAGTCCCACAGGGGTACCTTGGATAGCCGGATCACGTAGTATATCTCCAGTAGAAATTTTGGGGATATGATAAAAAGTCGTTAAAAACTCTGCTTGGGTGCCCTTTCCCGCCCCGGGTGGCCCTAGTAAAATAATGTTCATCTTCTATTCTTATCTCAGTAAGTGTCTAACTTCATCCACAAAAAGCCGAATTCGGACTAGCCAGAAGTCTAAAAATATGTTTTTATCACTATCTGATTTTTCCAATCTATAGTGAAAAATCAAAACCAGGATTGTTTCTGTAAGTAACTATAACAAACCAGATCAATCAAAAAAAGTTTCCAAAGAGTCTACTATAAAAAGAGATAAAACATGTAGAATCTTTTTTTAGGAAATATACCCGTTTTACTGTCCAACACTAAGAACATATCAAAAAACATGATTTTTTGCGTATCACTAGATCTTTTGCAAAGAGTATACATTAAAAGGGCTTTATCCCATCAAAACATTATACTGATCCTATGAATACTTTTGTTTTTGATATTGAAACAATTCCTGACATAAAGAATGGCCGAGTTCTTTATAATATAGATAGTGAAAAAAACGATCGGGAAGTCGCTAATATAATGTTAGCTAAACGCCAAGAAAAAACCGGTAATTCAAGTTTTCTTCCTCATCATTTGCAACGTATCGTGGCTATTTCTGTTGCATTGCGCACTAAAAATCAATTTAAAATTGGGTCATTGGGTAATATCGATTCAGATGAACCTGCTCTTATAGAAGCATTTTTCAAATGTATTGAGAAATATTTACCCATCTTAGTATCCTGGAATGGTAGTGGCTTCGATCTACCTGTTTTACATTATCGAGCGTTATTATACGGAATCAGTAGTCCTAGCTATTGGAATATAGGTAATGACGATGCCAGTTTTCGTTGGAATAACTATTTGAGTCGTTATCATTATCGACATACGGATTTGATGGATGTATTAGCTGCCTATCAAGGCCGTGCAAATGCCCCCCTGACAGATATTGCTGTCATGTTAGGTTTGCCCGGAAAACTAGGTATGGATGGCAGCCAAGTTTGGGATTATTTTTTAGATGGAAAATTAGCAGCCATCCGAGATTATTGCGAAACAGATGTATTGAATACTTATTTAATCTATCTTCGTTTTGAATTAATACGAGGAACTTTCTCTTTTGAAACTTATCAAAAAGAATGCGCTTATGTACGTGAAAAAATTACTGAAGAAAATAAACCCCATTTTAAACAATTTATTGAAGCATGGAAAATTTAAAAACTTTCTCTACCAATACGACTCCTGTAGTCATTACAGGCATTTCTCATGAAGGCCGTGGCATTGCACATATTAATGGCAAAATTACCTTTATCGAAAATGCTTTACCTGGAGAAACCGTTCTAATCTCCTACAGCAAAAAACGACGTTCCTATGACGAAGCAAAATCTATTCAGGTTTTAAAAGCCTCAACGGATAGAATTCAACCAGGCTGTCTACATTATGATAGCTGTGGTGGCTGTAGCCTACAGCATTTAAGTAACCAAGCTCAATTGCAACATAAAGAAAAGACACTTGTTGATCAACTCAGCCATTTCACTGAAATCGTGCCTAAATCATTATTACCTCCGCTTACCGGTGCGAGCTGGGGCTATCGTCGGCGTGCACGCCTTGGGGTTAAATATGTTACTAAAAAGCAAGTGGTGTTAGTTGGCTTCCGCGAAAAAAATGGACGTTATCTTGCACAATTAGAAACTTGTAAAACCTTAGATCCAAGAGTTGGTGAACTTTTAATTCCTTTACAGCAACTTATTCATAAACTAAATGCATTTCAAGCTATCCCACAAATTGAAGTGGCACTCGGTGATGAGATACTGGGCTTAGTTTTTCGACATCTCACCCCTTTAGACAACTCTGATCAAATGCAACTCAAAAGCTTTGCTGAACAACATCAAATCCAACTTTATCTACAGCCCGGCAATGAAAATAGCACTCATTGCATTTGGCCAGCAGATCCTAAATTATTAAGCTATCGTTTGGAAAATAAAGGTTATAAACCTCTAGAGCTCTTATTCGAGCCTAAACATTTTATACAGATTAACGCAGACATCAATCAAGCAATGATTCAACGAGCTATGGAATTGCTCTCACCTAATTTCAGCGATCGGATATTGGATTTATTCTGCGGATTAGGTAATTTTAGTTTACCTCTAGCCACACGATGCCATTTCGTCGTAGGCATTGAGGGATATGCAGAACTCGTGGAACGGGCAAAAGCCAATGCTAAACATAATGATATTAACAATACACAATTTTATACGGCTGATTTAACAAGTTCTATATTAAAAGAAGCTTGGGCTCAACAAACTTTCAACAAGATTCTATTGGATCCACCCCGCTCTGGAGCTTTGGAAATCATTTCGCAAATTGCAAATTGGAATGTTGAGCGTATTGTGTATGTATCCTGTAATTCTGCTAGTCTGGCTAGAGATGCTGGAGAATTAGTAAAACAAGGTTATAGTTTAGAAAAAGCCGGAATAATGGATATGTTCCCGCAAACTCATCATTCAGAAGCAATTTGTTTATTTACTAAATAGGTTGTATGAATAAACTAAACAGCACATTTCTCAAAAATTTTTTGTTTTTGATAGGGATACTTTGCACTACGATCTTATTAATAAACCCGACGAAAAGTTTTGCCTATTATGATGAAAATGGCCAAGATTCATCGCTTTCATCTATTCAACAAAACCTGAATAACATATTAAGTCATTTTAAAGGATTTAATACCGGTGTTTCCATACAGTCTTTATCCACCGGAAGAGTGTTATATCAGTATAATGCCAATCGGGGTTTTGTTCCGGCCAGTACCTTAAAATTATTTACTGGTATTGCTGCTTTGGATTATTTAGGGCCTCATTTCCAATTTAAAACGCGCTTTTTAACCAACTCTGGAGCAGGGATTCATAATGGGGTCTTAACTGGAAATTTGTATATTAAATTTAGTGGCGACCCTTATTTAACGCTCGAGGATCTCAAAGACATGTTAGAGACTTTAAATGAACGACATATAAATAGGGTCCAAGGTAATATTGTTATTGATGATACTGTCATCGATCGGAGTACCTGGCCTCCGGGACGCGTCATTGACGATAGAATTTTTTGCTATGCAGCCCCTGTAACCGCTACCATCATCAATCGCAATTGTTTTAGTGTTAGTGTTAAACCTAATCGTTTACTACATCCCACCATTACAAAAAGTAATAGTAATTTAGGTATCGTTATTGATAATCAGGCAGTCACAAAACGTTTAAGACAGAGAGGTTATTCATTAGATTTAAAGCCGAATGCAGCTAGCAAAAATCACTATACTTTAAGAGGCTATCTTTCCCCTAAAATGGGCCCTTTATCATTTGCAGTTGCCTTGCAAAATCCAAATTTAGCCACCTATGATATTGTGGCCGGATTATTAAGAAAATACTCTATCCGCTATTCCAATTTAATCTATGGAAAAACTCCTCCTCTCGCTAAGTCCTTAGCTGAAAATAGCTCTCCTGAACTTGCTTTTTTAATAAAAAATATGTTAAAAAAGTCAGATAATCTTATTGCAGATAGTTTATTAAAAAAACTAGGGGAACAGTATTTTTCAGTGCAAGGTAGTTGGAAAACCGGTAGAAACGCTGTTCAAGCTATTCTTGCCAACAAAACAGATATTGATTTCAAGCAACTAGTGATGGTCGATGGCTCCGGCCTATCTCGTAACAATATAGTCACACCTAATGCCTTTGTTAAATTATTAAATTTCGCTTATACACAATTACCTGATAGTGATTTGTTTTTTGAATCCTTACCACAATCAGGAATCGATGGTACATTAAAACATCGTCTAGGTGGTCCTGCATTAGGTAGGATACACGCTAAAACGGGAAGCATGCATGGAATAAGTAGCTTAGCAGGTTATGTTCGAACCGCTAATAATCAAGTTCTAGCTTTTTCTATTTTAATTAATGATCCAATTCAAGGTAAAAATAATCAAGGAGGTTATCGCTTATTAGAAAATCGAATTTGTGAGTTTTTAGCTAGAAGTTATGTATAAAATAAATATTCAGCTCAAAACTAGGTTTACTTAATTTAGTTGATTTTTCTAATTTTTTTAGAGCTGAAAACTAAAAATAAGGATAATTGAAAATGGTTAAAATAAAAAATTCGCTCTACTTGAATAATGATGGCAGTATTAATTTAGAAACCTGGTTACATCATGCCGCAATGCAACGTAGTCAAGAAGATTTCAAATTGATTCGACAAGCTTCTATTTTAAGTCAAATTGTGGGTGAATCAAAAACAACACCTACGCATGTCTCTTGCTTACAGCAAGGCCTCACTATGGCCGAAATTCTGTTAGATTTACATTTAGATAAAGAAACTATTGCGGCCTCCTTAATTTATAGTTGCGTAAATTATGCTGAGCTGTGTTTAGAAACGGTCTATGAACATTTAGGACCCAATGTGGCTAAAATAATCGAAGGCGCTAAACAAATGAACGCCATTCGTATGGCCAATACTGCGGCTAATCTTCATCAAGCACAATTAGAAAATATTCGAAAAATGTTACTTGCAATGGTAGAAGATATGCGAGTTGTTCTTATTAAACTCGCAGAACGTACCGCTACTATGCGAACGCTGGATATGTTAGATCGCAAAGCAAGCCAAATCTATGCACGCGAAACACTTGATATTTACGCTCCTTTAGCTAATCGTCTTGGGGTAGGTCAGCTACAATGGGAGCTGGAAGATCTATCTTTACATTATCTAGAACCTAAAATATACGCACAAATTGCACAACTTCTTCAAGAACGATTAATTGACCGAGAATCTTATGTACAAATTATTTTAACTCAATTACGAAAGATTTTAGGTAATGCTCAGTTACATAACTTTGAAATATATGGACGTGTAAAACATATCCATAGTATTTACAGAAAGATGCAACAAAAAAAATTAAAATTTGAAGAACTGTATGATCTAAATGCGATCCGTATTTTAGTCAATACCGTTAAAGATTGTTACAATGTTTTAAGTATCATTCATAGTTTATGGTCGCCTGTATCAGGACAGTTTGATGATTATATTGCAACACCAAAATCCAACGGTTATCGTTCTATCCATACAGCAGTTTTAGGTCCTGGCCAAAAAATACTTGAAATCCAAATTCGCACTCATCAAATGCACCAAGAATCTGAGCATGGTTTAGCTGCGCATTGGCAATATAAAGAAACTGCTCAACAACAGAAAGAAAGCTATCAAACTAAAATCGCCTGGCTCCGTCAAGTATTAGAATGGCAAAAGGAATTAGTAAAACGTGGCAAAGCCACCGTACCGGGTCTCACCACTGTTTTAGACGATCGAGTGTATGTCTTTACACCTAATGGAGACATCCTTGATCTACCTAAAGGTTCTACACCTTTGGACTTTGCTTACCATATTCATAGTGAAGTGGGACATCGTTGCCGAGGAGCAAAAATCAATGGCGCTATTGTCCCATTAACCTACCAACTAAAAATTGGTGAACAAATCGAAATTCTTACTGCAAAACAAGGCAATCCGAGTCTAGACTGGCTAAACCCAAATTTAGGCTATTTATACACGGCTCGCGCTAAAGCAAAAGCCCATCATTGGTTTAAAACTCAGGATTATGAAAAACATTTACTCCATGGTGAAGATTTATTTAATAAAGAAATTCAACGCTTAGGGTTACCAACTCTCGATCCTGAGAAGTTAGCTCACAAACTTCATTTTAAGACCAAAAAAGAAATGATTGCTGCATTAGGCAGCGGAGATTTACGAATTGCTCAACTTTTAAATGCGATACAAGCGCAAGAAAAACAATTAGTATCTAGCTTGGCACAACCGGAAATTTTGTTAGGCAAACCTCGTAGTAGCCTGCCTGAAGGTATTAGCATAGCTGGTGTTACCGATTTGTTAACGCAGACCGCCGGCTGTTGCAAACCTGTTCCAGGCGATCCTATCCGAGGCTTCATCACACAAAGTCGTGGCATTGTGTTACATCGTGATGATTGTATGCATTTACTCAACCTTGAACCTGAAAAACAAAATCGCTTAGTAGATGCTGATTGGGGACAAGGGGTTAGCCAAGTGTATCCAGTCGACGTTTGCGTAGAAGCCTACAATCGACCCGGTTTACTTCGTGATGTATCTACACTCATTGCTAATGAAAAATTAAATTTGGTCGCACTAACATTAGCTAGTGATAAACCGGATCCAAAGGCTTATATTAAATTAACTATCGAAATATCCAGTCTGCTCTCACTTAGCAAAGTCTTAGATCGAATTAAACAAGTGCCTAATGTTATTGATGTAAGAAGACAGATTATTAGCTAAACCTAATTTGGATTAACCAATTATGTCTAAAGAGACAATTTATAGTATTTCTGAACTCAATCAAATGGTGCAAGAATTATTGGAAGATGCATTTTTACCTATTTGGGTTGAAGGTGAAATTTCTAATTTCGCTAGCCCCAACTCTGGGCACTGGTATTTTTCTTTAAAAGACGAAAATGCTCAAGTACGCTGTGCGCTTTTCAATGGCCGGCATCGTTATGAAGATAACCAACCGAAAAATGGCTTAAAAATCTTAGCTCGTGCCAAAATTTCTTTATATCCCGCACGTGGAGAATTTCAATTAATCATTGACCAATTTGAACCTGCCGGTGAAGGAGCTTTACGTAAAGCATTTGAAAAATTAAAAAAACAACTTGCAGAAGAAGGATTATTTGAGCCGCAACATAAAAAATCTTTACCTAAGTTCCCTAGTACGATAGGCGTTATTAGTTCAGAAACCGGTGCTGCGCTGCGCGATATCTGTATTGTTCTTAAATTACGTTTTCCTGCTATCAACATCATTGTATATCCTTCATTAGTTCAAGGGAAAAATGCCTCGGCACAAATTGTTCAGCAAATAAAAACCGCAAATCAACGTAAGGAATGTGACGTTTTAATTTTGGCGCGAGGGGGAGGATCACTAGAAGATTTATGGCCTTTTAATGAGGAAAACGTAGCTAGAGCAATTTTTAAAAGCGATTTACCGCTCATTACTGGCATTGGACATGAAACAGATCTTACAATTGCAGATTTTGTTGCAGATAAGCGTGCTGCCACTCCAACTATGGCGGCACAATTAGCAAGTCCAGATAGGCGTGAATACCAACAACAATTAGATAAAACCTATCAGCGCGTTATTAATATTATTCACTATGTATTAAAAAGCTATCAGCAAAGCCTTGAAAACCTAACTAAGCGATTACGTCATCCCCAACAACGGTTACAAGATGGATTTCAACATTGTGATGAATTAACACAACGCTTAAATTTAAGCATAAAAAACCAATTACAATTACGTCAGCAAAAAATCTTAGGTTTATCCCGCACACTTCAAGCTATAAGCCCCTTAGCTAGCCTAGCACGCGGATATGCAATTGTTAGTGATGCAACAAGCAAAAAAATCCTACGTAACAGTAAGGAAGTAAAATCGGGGCAAAAAATTATTACCCAGCTGGCTAAGGGCGAATTACTGTGTGAAGTCAAAGCAAAGCTTTAATTATACTCTTCGCACTTGAACTTTTGTCTGCGTTGCCGCTCAATTCGCAATCCTCATGTACATTGCATATACCACTGCATGGACACGACACTTGCCAAAAATTCCATTGCTGTGAGTATATTACGTAAAAAAATCTTAGAAGCTATTTTTCTTCTGGCATAGGTTCGGCATAGCCACACTCTTTACGAGGGCAAACTTTTTCGGTCCCACGACGTTTGGTAGTTTTAATTGTCATCACAGGCCAAGCACAACGCGGACATGCTTGCTCGATGGGTTCATTCCATACGGCATAAGTACAGGTAGGGTAAGTAGAACAAGAAAAGAAAATTTTACCGTATCGGGATTTACGTTTAAGTAATGTACCTTTATGACATTCAGGACATTCTATTCCCGTATCTGCTGGTTTTTCTAAAGGCTCTATATGTTTACATTTAGGATAGTTACTGCAACCAATAAACTTCCCATAACGACCAATTTTTATATGTAAAGAATGACCGCAATCCGGACATAAACGACCTTGTACAACCTCAGGCTCACTTACTGTTGTAACCTCTCCTTCCATGTTTCTCGTATAATCACATTCGGGGTATCCTGAGCACCCAATAAATCTACCGCGCTTACCTAAACGTATCGATAAAGTTTTACCACATTTAGGACAAGTTTCGTCTAAAGCTTCTTGAGTCACATCTTTTCGTTGGACAGTTTCTTCAGTGGTCTCTATGAGTGTTTTAAACGGAGTCCAAAAATCTTGTAACAAAGGAACCCACTCTTTTTCTCCCCTAGAAATTTGATCAAGTTCATCTTCTAATCGCGCCGTAAATGCATAATCAACATATTGCATAAAATAACGTGTAAGAAATTTATTCACTATTCTACCAACATCAGTCGGTTTAAATCTTTTTTGATCCAGCGTGACATATTCCCTTTGCTGTAAAGTTGAAATAATAGGCACGTAGGTTGAAGGTCGACCAATATCTCGTTCTTCTAAGGCCTTAACTAAGCTTGCCTCGCTGTAACGTGGGGGGGGTTCAGTAAAATGTTGATCGGCACTAATGTCGATAAGATTCACTTGATCCCCTATTTTTAATGCTGGCAACATGCTCTCTTCTTCAGATTTAGTTCTATCATCATCTGATGCTTTGGCTTTGCTATCATCATAACTTTCTAAATAAACTGCCATAAAACCCGCATGCACAATAGTCGATCCATTAGCTCGAAAACAATGATCCTTCGCTGCTTTTGCACTTAAATCAATTGCCACTGTGTCGATAGTGGCATGCATCATCTGCGAGGCAACCGCACGTTTCCAAATAAGTTCATATAATTTAAATTGATCAGGGACTAAATGTTTTTTTAGTTGCTCAGGAGAAAATTCTACATGTGTCGGTCGAATAGCTTCATGTGCCTCTTGTGCATTACGACTTTTAGTCCGAAAATGCCGAGGAGATTCGGGTAAATCTTTTTCACCATAGCGTTGTAAAATCAGTTCACGTATCGATACTATAGCTTCATTAGATAAATGAACAGAATCCGTTCGCATATAAGTAATTAATCCAACTAAACCTTCACCGACATCAATTCCTTCGTAAAGTTGTTGTGCAAGACGCATTGTTCGCTGTGCTGTAAATCCTAATTTACGCCCGGCTTCTTGTTGCAATGTAGATGTGGTAAATGGTGCTGCAGGATTACGTTTACGTTGTTTTTTCTCAACATTTATAACCTGTAAATAACCCTGTGCCAATTGTTGCAAATTTTCCTTGATTGCAGTCGCTTGATCTTTGGTAGTAATACTAAATTGATTAAGTTTTTCTTGCTGATACTGTATTAAACGCGCCTCAAAAAGTTTTTCGTCTGATTTATTATTAGCCGTTATTGTCCAATATTCTTGAGATTTAAAAGCTTCGATTTCTTCTTCACGTTCAACAATTAATCGTAAAGCGGGACTTTGAACACGCCCTGCAGACAAACCGCGACGAACTTTTTTCCATAATAAAGGTGATAAGGTAAAACCGACTAAATAATCTAATGCTCGGCGTGCTTGCTGTGCATTAACCAAATCCATAGCAATATGACGTGGATTTTCTACAGCTGCATTAACTGCTGATTTAGTAACCTCATGAAAGACTACACGATAAATCGGTTTATTTTTTAGCAGTTTTTTTTGCTTTAGAATTTCATAAATATGCCACGCAATGGCTTCTCCTTCACGATCCGGATCAGTCGCAAGATATAAAGCATCGGCATTTTTAAATGCTTTAATAATCATATCCATATGCTTGGCATTCTTTTCAATCAGAGCATATTGCATAGCAAAACCCTGCTCTGGATTCACAGCACCTTCTTTAGGTATTAGATCACGAACATGGCCATAGGAGGCCAAAACTTCAAAGTCTTTACCTAAATATTTCTTGATTGTTTTAGCCTTTGCTGGCGATTCTACAATCAATAGATTTTTTGCCATCTTTTATTTCCTCACGTAGCCCCCAGGAACTACGTCAATATACCCTTGTAGTTGCAGTGCCGATAAACAAGCAAGCAGTTTATCGATAGTTAAGCCTGTTCTTAGCATCAAAATATCTATACTTGTCATTTCAAATCCAAGGCACTCTACAAGCTTTCTATCCTGTGAATCAAGTCTAGATATACTTTTCACAGTTGAATTTTTGTTTATGTTGCCATTTAATTCGCAATTTTGATGATTATCAATCTCATGTTGCTTCATTGTAGGTAAAAATGAGAGTCCTTGTATAATATCCTCACAACTCTCAACCAGTGTAGCCCCTTCTTTTAATAATGCATGACAACCTTGACTTAAAGGATTGCGAATAGAACCGGGAATAGCAAATACCTCTCGACCTTGGTCCAATGCATAACGGGCAGTGATTAATGATCCACTCCGCAATGTTGCTTCTACCACGATAACACCTAAACTCATACCACTAATTATCCTATTTCGCCTAGGAAAATACTCTGCTTTGGGCGAGGAATAAGGAAAAAATTCAGAAATCAACACCCCTCCTTTTTCCAAAATATCCAAAGCTAAAGATTGATGACAAGCTGGATAAATATGTTCTAAACCACTCCCTAATACAGCCCCTGTTATTCCTTTATTTAACAAAGCTCCTTGATGTGCTGCGCCATCAATACCCCTTGCCAATCCACTGATAATAACAAATCCAAGAGCATTTAATTCGTTTGCTAGTTGATGGGCAATCTCTAAGCCCGTATAGCTAGGGTTGCGAGCCCCCACTATGGCCAAGGCTTGCTGTTGCAGTTGCAAAAAAGATAACTCACCCTTAACAAATAAAATTAATGGTGGAGAAGAAATTTCACGCAATAATGCTGGATAATGTAAGTCACCCCAATGTAAAATATAACACTGTGGCTGCTCTTCCCAACGTAAACAAAGCTCTACTGTTTTCCAATCTGGTTTTAGTAAGTTACTGGCTAATTTTGAATTGACCCCTGCAGCAAGCAATTCTTCATGCGAGGCTAATAAGATTTGTTTGGGGGTAGTAAATTTTTTTAAGAGCGTCGAAACACTGCTAAAACCACAGCGCGGGACGGTATATAGGGCTAACCAATATCCTATTTCATTTAACGTCAAATCCATGAGCTTGCACTTTCATTAATCTATCTACAGATTTAAGTGTCTCACCTTAGGGCACGTATTTTCAAGAGATATACTGCTTGCAAAGATGAGAATTTTACCTGTTTGATACATAGCAAATTCCGATAATATGAATGAAAAGACCAAAAAGACCATATACTCACAGCAATTGAATTTTTGACAAGTGCTGCATCCATTCAATAATGGGGTATATACAATCACAATGAGGATTGCGAATTGAGGGGTAACATAGACAAAAATTCAAGTGCGAAGAGTATTAAGTTTATTGTTTATAACGGCTCATACTCGCCTCAATTTCAATTCTTGCTTGTTCTGGTCCTACCCAGCCTGTCACTTTAACCCACTTTCCAACCTCTAAATCCTTATAATGTTCAAAGAAATGTTGAATACTTTGTGTGAGTTGTTCAGGTAAATCTTGCCAAGTTTTTACTTGATGATACAGCGAAGATAATTTATCGATAGGCACAGCTAAAATTTTCGCATCGATGCCTGATTCATCTTCCATCTTTAACATTCCAATAGGTCGGCAACAGATCACACAACCGATTAACAATGGAAAAGGGGCTACTACCAAAACATCAACGGGATCACCATCTTCTGATAATGTGGAAGGAACATAACCGTAATTACAGGGATAGTACATGGCGGTGCCTAAAAAACGATCAACACGTAATGCACCTGTTTCTTTATCTACCTCATATTTAATCGGGTCACTATGGCTAGGAATTTCTATCACTACATTTATTTCATCGGGGACTTTTTTCCCTGGACCTAATTTTACAAGCGCATTCATAATTTTATATTTCCTAAAATTCTAATTTTATCGCATAATATACTTACAGCAATTTGGTTTGGAAGTAGACTGCGTAGTAAAGCAACCGGAGTGTATTAATATACATGAGGATTGCCAAGTGAGAAGCAACACAGTCAAGAATCAAAGTGCGAAGAGTATAATAAACAAACTTTACGACTTAGGCTAGCCCAGTTAATAAGGCTTATTATGGACTGTATTTTCTGTAAAATTATTAAAAAAGAACTCCCCGCTGAAATAACTTATCAAGATGAAAATATTATTGCCTTTAATGATAGACACCCACGTGCCCCTGTTCATCAATTAATTGTACCCAGAAAGCATATCTCAACACTTAATGATCTGACAGAAGATGATACGCTGCTGGCAGGAAATATATTACAAATAGCTCGTCATTTAGCTAAAAAAGAAAATATTGCTCAGTCTGGTTATCGAACAGTTTTTAATTGCAATAAAGATGGCGGACAAGAAGTTTTCCATCTACATCTACATCTGCTAGGCGGTAGACCCCTGCATTGGCCTCCAGGTTAATAGTAAGCTCCACAATTAGCTTTTATTTGCGTTTTTAAGCTATTTATTATTTCTCCAATGTCTTAAATCTCTTGCCAAGCGAAGGGAAGCCTAGGTATATTTCCTTTTTAAGAAAATAATTTAGTATACTGATTGGGGGATCATCATGGATTTAGTAACACTAATTTTAGCGTGCAGTTTATATGCTGACAACACTATCCCCTATGCCATAATCCAAACCGGAACCCGAAATAACCCATTAGTCGTTACTGTTGATGACGATACTAAGACTTTTAAAACGATTCCTGCTGCTGTTCAGTATACGCAAACTCAAATTGCACAAGGAAAAAATCTAGAAATCGGCTTGATGCAAATTTCTAGTCGATGGCTTCCAGAAATCGGCGCTCATGCTTCTGATTTATTTAGACCTTGTAAAAATCTGGTTGTTGCCACACAAATTTTAGAAAAATTGCGCTTAAAATGTCAATCTATTGTTGCTAATAATCCGAACACAGATATTCAGGCTTGTGTACTTTCATTATACAAAAGCAAAAATTTACAGAGTGGATTACCTTATGCACATCAGGTAATCGAATATGCGAAAATCCATCCATTTAATGAACTTGCTGAAAAAGCACGGGACCCAGGAATGTTAGCTGCAATAGAAAAAACAAACATTAAGCCTGTACATTCTAAACAAACCCTAACAGAGAATAGTCATTCTGAAGATTATCCATCCTAGCATTACAGTATAAAATCATATGCCAAATCCAACAGTCGACTTTTATATATTAAATACACTTATGCAAGAAGATATTTATCGTTTTATCTGCCGATTAGTCGATAAAGCTTATCTTCTGCAAAAAAAAATTTATATCCAGGTTAATTCGGATGAGGAAGGTCAACGTTTAGATGATTTACTATGGACCTTTCGTGATATTAGTTTTATTCCTCATAGTTACTTAGGAGCTAATTCAACCCTCAACCCGGTGTTATCTGTTAATATTGCTACCAAAAAACCCAGTAAACTTGATGCTGAGATTTTATTTAATCTTAGTCATGAAGTTCCAACCTACTTTCCTGAATTCTCGCGTATTATTGAAGTGGTATCAGAAGAAACAAAAAATAAAAATCAATCGCGCCAGAAATATAAATTTTATAAAGCACAGAACTGTCAATTAACCATGCATAATATAAGCGCATCATGATTAATAAAAATTATGACTCTAAAAAGATAGAAGCTCATTGGCGAAAACAATGGGAAATGAATACTTATTTTCAACCTACTGGTCAAGGTGAACCCTATTGCATCGTACTTCCTCCTCCCAATGTAACGGGAAGTTTGCATATGGGGCATGGTTTTCAAGTAACGTTGATGGATGCATTAATTCGATATCAACGCATGTGTGGGAAAAATGTTTTATGGCAAGGCGGCACGGATCATGCAGGCATTGCCACACAAATGGTAGTAGAACGTCAATTGTTGGCTCAAGGAAAATCTCGACATGACTTAGGTCGTGAATTATTTGTAGAAGCCATTTGGGAATGGAAAAAGAAATCTGGCGGCATGATAACAGAACAATTACGTTATATGGGTGCTTCCATAGATTGGACACGAGAACGATTTACTCGCGATGTACATTTTTCTGCAGCTGTAGAGAAAGTATTCATTGATTTATATAAACAAGGTTTAATTTATCGGGGTAAACGTTTGGTAAACTGGGATCCTCAGCTTTTAACAGCAGTTTCTGATCTTGAAGTGATCAACCAAGAAGAGCCTGGCCACTTATGGACTATTCGCTATCCATTATTGAATAGCAATGATTTTTTATTAGTCGCCACTACAAGACCCGAAACTTTATTTGGAGATGTCGCCGTAGCCGTACATCCGGATGATCCCCGCTATCAATCTTACATTGGGAAACAAATAAAACTCCCCTTAACTGACCGCGTTATTCCAATAATTGCAGACATTTCAGTTGAACCTACTTTTGGTAGTGGTTGCGTAAAGATCACTCCCGCACATGATTTTAATGATTATGCAACCGCACAAAGGCATCATTTAACTAGCATTAATATTTTCACACCCAATGCCTATCTTAATGAGCATGTTCCTGAAAACTTTCAAGGTTTAGAACGCTTTGCTGCACGAAAAAAAATCATCAACGATTTAGAGCAACTCGGGTTAATAGAGAAGATAGAAGCTTACCAAATAAAAATTCCGCGTGGGGATCGCTCAGGCGTTGTGATAGAACCCTATCTTACTGATCAATGGTTTATGTCGATGCAACCCCTAGCTAAAACCGCTATCCTATCCATCACTCAAGAACAACTTGATTTTATTCCAGAAACTTGGCGCAAGGTTTGTTTACAATGGCTAGAAAATATTGAAGATTGGTGTATTAGCCGACAGCTTTGGTGGGGACATCGAATTCCTGCCTGGCATGACGAACTAGGCCAATTCTATGTTGGCAAAGATGAAAAAAGTATTCGCCAGCAATACTCCTTAGATCCTAAAGTGACACTTAAACAAGATGAAGATGTATTAGATACTTGGTTTTCATCAGCACTTTGGCCTTTTGTCACGTTAGGCTGGCCAGAAGCTACTAAAGAATTAGCTTTTTTTTATCCGACTAATGTTTTAGTAACCGGATTTGATATTATCTTTTTTTGGGTAGCTCGTATGTTAATGCTGGGACTACATTTTACGGGTAAGGTTCCCTTTAAAGAAGTCTATGTAACTGGTTTGATACGAGATCATGAAGGCCAAAAAATGTCCAAATCGAAAGGTAATGTTTTAGATCCTCTCGATGTAATATTAGGTATAAGCCTAGATGATTTAGTGGTAAAACGTACTCAAGGTTTATTACAGCCACAAATGGCAAAAAAAATTGAACAGTCTACTAGGCAACAATTTCCACAAGGAATTCCTGCATTAGGCACTGATGCTTTACGATTCACTTTTTGTGCATTAGCCTCACCTACACGCGATATACGTTTTGATTTGAATCGAACTGAAGGCTACCGAAATTTTTGCAATAAGCTTTGGAATGCATCACGTTTTGTTTTAACATATACGTCTAATCAAACAAGCTTTAAATCATTGCCCCCACTAACTCTCTCCATTAACCGTGCTTTTTATTCTTTATTGCAAAACACTATTGCTGATATGCATAGGCATTTTCAAGATTATCGATTTGATCTAATGGCGCAAACGATTTATGAATTTATTTGGAATGAATATTGTGATTGGTATGTTGAATTAGCTAAACCTATTTTAGCCAATGCTAACTCACCAGCAGGACAAGAAACCTTGACTTGCTTAATTGTTGTTTTAGAAACCTGTTTACGCTTGCTACATCCTCTAATGCCCTTTGTAACCGAAGAAATTTGGCAAACCATCGGGCCATTAGCCGGTGAAACAGGGAATAGTTTAATGATTAAGAGTTATCCTGTATTTAATAAAAATAAAAAAGATACTAACGCAGAACAGGATTTAATTTGGTTAAAAACTATAGTACATACGGTTCGTATGCTGCGTAGCGAAATGAATATAATTCCTGGTAAAAAAATTCCCTTATTGCTTTATAAAGGAGATCATAAAGACCGCGAAAATACTCATATTTTTCTTAACGACATTATGAATCTTGCAAAAATAAATGAAATAGATTGGCTAGCAGAAAAAGAAAAAACCGCTAATTATGCTATGGGCTTAGTGGGTAGCTTAGAATTACTTATCCCTATGGAAGGATTAATCGATACCGAAGCAGAAATACAGCGCTTAAAAAAAGAAATTCTAAAAATTAAAAAAGAAATCGAACGAGCCGAGTCCAAACTAGCTAATTCAGCATTTGTGAAAAAAGCACCTCCAGAAATTATTGCTCAAGAACGGCAACGCTTAATCGAGTTTACAAATACTTATACTAAACTGCAAAGCCAATTAAATTCGTTTATTAATTAATTTAAATTCAACTCCATAATTTTCGTTCTGCTTGTAATTTAACCTTAAATAGATTTTATAAAACTATTTTTACTATATGAATGCTCTTTAAGAATTAAATCTATCTCTGTTTTATTTTTAACTTCTTTTTTAAAGAAAGCTAGATTTGGTGAAATTTTAGTATCATCCTGCAGGATCGCCTCCAAATAAGAGATAAGTCTTTCTCAAACTCTTCAACAAATTCTGGGAGAGTTAAAGTTTCCATTTTATTTTCGCTGTTGGTTCTCAAATTAATTGTCTCTTCCAGTATAAAGTCATTAGAGGTATCTTGAAACAAAGAAGCTAAAACGACGTCTTTTACGCCTGGCATACAATTATCTCTCATCGGATTTTAAAATTCTAAATCATCTTTAAATTTTAGCTAATACTTTGACGTCTATTTATTAAGGTTTTATTAAGGCTAGCCATTTTTGCTAGCAGCACGTAACATATCATCAACTGAATTAATTCTGTAATTATGCGACAAATCATTTTAGATACTGAAACCACTGGCAGAGACGTTAATGACGGCCACAGGATCATTGAAATTGGCTGCTTGGAAATGATCGACCGTCGTCTCACTAAACAACAATTTCATTGTTTCCTAAATCCAGGTCGAGATAGTGAGGCTGGTGCGTTTGCAGTTCATGGCTTAAGCACCGAATTCCTTCTGGATAAACCCTTATTTAAAACTATTGCAGAAGAATTATTGGAATTCATTCAGGGTTCCCAACTTATTATCCATAATGCACCTTTCGATCTGGGCTTTTTAGATAACGAATTAAAATTAACCAAAAAAAAGTATAAAAAAATTACAGATTATTGCCAAGTTTTAGATACGCTTCCATTAGCTCGTCAATTGCACCCGGGACAACGCAATAGTTTAGATGCACTTTGCAAACGCTATGATATTGATAATTCGAAACGTGATAAGCATGGTGCTTTATTGGATGCTGAATTGTTAGCTCGAGTTTACCTCGCCATGACTGGTGGCCAAACTCATCTGTTCAATGAAGAACAGATATCACATGCTATTCAAACGACTGCGCATAAAAAAATTACCGATGAAGTTATATTATTACCTATCATCTATGCCACTAACGAAGAATTAATAGCGCATCAAAAGCGTTTAACTAGCATTAATAAATTATCTGGCCAGTGTAAATGGCCTATTGATGCTGAGGAAATTAATTAAATGCGCATCAAGTTTCTACACAAATTCATACAGCTGGAGGCTTCAGGTGGCATTTCTTTAGGAATTGCCACGCTATTAGCTTTAATTCTCGCTAATTCGAGTTGGCAAACTTATTATCAAACATTCCTAAATTTCAACGTGAATATAGGCCCAAGCATCCATTTTTCTTTTTTACATTTTATCAATGATGGCTTGATGACTATTTTCTTTTTTTTAGTCAGCCTTGAAATTAAACGAGAATTAGTTCAGGGGGAACTCAATACACTCACTAAAGCATTGCTACCCACTCTCGCGGCTATAGGCGGAATGATAATTCCCGCTTTAGTTTATTTAACCATTAATCATGGATATCCTCAGCTTATTTCGGGTTGGGCAATACCTATGGCGACAGATATTGCTTTTTCGTTAGGAGTACTATCCCTGCTTGGCAAGCATATACCCGTTGCTTTAAAAATTTTCTTAATGGCATTAGCTATCATTGATGACCTTGGTGCAATTATCGTCATCGCAATTTTTTATACTCAGCAAATAGGCTGGCTATATTTATTTTTATCTTTACTGACTTTTATTGGATTACTAAGCTTAAACTATTTTAAAATTCAAGAATTTCTTCCATACTGTTTGTTAGGCATAACTTTATGGATACTCATATTTAACTCGGGTATTCATGCAACAATTGCTGGCGTATTGTTTGGCTTAACTATTCCCCTAAATAGTAGCAATAAAAATTTTAATTCTTTACTGCATCATTTAATACATCAATTACACCCATGGATAGCCTTCGGTATTTTACCACTTTTTGCTTTTGCCAATGCTGGTCTATCTTTTTCGAATATAAAATTATCGACTTTTATTCATCCTTTACCTTTAGGAATAATTGTCGGATTATTTTTTGGTAAACAATTAGGGATTTTCGGAGCTAGCTGGCTGGCAGTAAAAACTAAGCTAGCAAAATTACCCTACCAAGTGAACTGGTGGCATATTTATGGCACTGCTCTGATTTGTGGGATAGGTTTTACGATGAGTTTATTCATTGCCAGTCTAGCTTTCGGAGATGATGAATTAACCACTTTAGTCCGCTTAGGAGTTTTTACCGGTTCAGTTTTATCCGGGATTGCAGGTTATAGTATTTTATCTTTAGCTCAACAAAAAAATCAGCGATTAGGCAATCCATCGAAAATTTAGAATTTTTACTTTAAAAAGACCATCTTTGTATTCACAAAAATGGTCTTTTTTTTAGCTATGTCTGATGTTTAAAATGCTTTCTCTATCATGCAATTCATTAACCGGGTCGTCATCCATAGGTATGGAAGAAGGACTTGTTTTTGAAAATAGTCCTTGATGGACTACTGAAAGTTCAGAGATGTTGGGAGGACTACTCGCTGTTGACTCATCAATTTTAGTCTTAGCTATAGTTGCACTTTTTTTCTCTCGGTTTTGTTCGTTAAAATCATCACTAATTTCATCGTCATCCTCATCAACTTCATTAGATTTAGTTAATTGATTTAAGGTTTTTACTTGTTCGAAGACTTTATCAGCATCTTGCGCATTGATTCTAAGTTGATTAATTTTTCTATTCATAAATAAATTAGTGATCGCCATGATTGCGACACCAAAAAATAAAACCGGAAGAACAGGTAAAATTATGGAAGACGCAATAAAAAGAGGTGCTAAAGCAAGTCCTGCAACTATCAATGCCAGAGCTAAGACCAAAAACTCACTGGTATTTTTTGCTTTGTATTTTGATTTTCGATAATTTTCTTTACTAGCTATTACATTCGATTCTTCATTTTTATTAATCTCTTCAATAATTTGTCTTCGCTGTTCTAAATCTAGGGAACGGAGATCTATAAACCCTTCATCATTTATTAATTCACTCACTAACTCTCTATTTTTCTTACAAAGTGATTCTTCACTAATATTATATAATACTGGCATAATAACCTCATTGATTGGGATAATTTTATATTTTTACTAATAATAAATAGCAAAATATATTCCATTGCCTTTAATTTATTTACTTATTCAGAAAATAAAATTTTAAAATTTTTATAAATTGAATTTCCTCCTTGTCATAGATAGTCCTACAGATGATCTTATATTAATCCAATTTTTAGATCAATTACTAATTTAAAAATTATATATTTAGATAAAATAAAAGTTTTTTATTTCTTTTTTTACAAAATGAAAATTTCAGTTTATTATCCGGATCAAAATCTAATAAATCTTTTAATATAAATTACAAAAAAATGTTTAAAAAAAAATCACGGAACACATCTGAACAAGTTTCTCAACAGCCTAATAAACTAGTTTGCAAGAATTATCAGAAGCCTTTACCACAATACCCACCAAGACCTACTGAGTTGGAAATTCTAGTTTACGTAGCTGGCACCATTGACCAGAAAAACCAGAAACCAAATAATAACTTCAATCATAGTGAATCAAGTCCATTTCGAATGGTAGCGCCAGGTAAAAAATAGATATAAATTTAATTTTTTAATGGAAAGCAAGACTTAATTCGTGTACAGCATTAACCAATATTTTTACATTTTCCGGCTTTGTATATTGGGAAATCCCATGGCCTAGATTAAATATATGGCCGGAACCAGTACCATATGATTGCAGTATACTTTTTACTTCCTGACGAATTGTCTCTGGATTGGAGAATAAAACGGCTGGGTCCATATTACCTTGCAACGCTACTTTGTTAGAAAGTCTTTGGCGGGCTGATCCCATATCGATAGTCCAATCCAAGCCTATTGCGTCGCAACCTGAGTTGGCTATTTCTTCTAACCACAAATTTCCGCCTTTGGTAAATAAAACGATAGGTACTTTTTCTTGTGCAGTCTGATTCTTTAAATTAGCAACAATTTGTGTCATATAATTTAGGGAGAATTCTTGATACGCCGCAGTACTTAATAATCCCCCCCAAGTATCAAAAATCATAATGGCCTGTGCGCCAGCAGCAATTTGTGCATTAAGATACAAGATAATTGCTTTGGTTAAGGTGTTTAACAAATGATGTAATGTCTTAGGTTCCTGATATAAAAGTGTTTTAACTTGCCTAAATTCTCGACTACCTGCTCCTTCCAGCATATAACAGGCAAGTGTCCAAGGACTTCCTGCAAATCCAATCAAAGGAATTTTATTTTTTAATTCCTTACGCGTGCATGATATAGCATCCATTACATAACGTAATTCAACTCCGGGATCCGGGATCGGCAAAGTTTTAATATCTGTTAACGTTCTTATAGGTTTTCGGAATTTGGGTCCTTCTCCTTCAACAAAATAAAGTCCTAAGCCCATTGCGTCAGGAATGGTCAAGATATCTGAAAATATAATCGCAGCATCTAAATCAAATCGTTGTAGCGGCTGTAAAGTGACTTCACAAGCCAATTCAGGTGTTTTACATAAAGTTAAAAAATCACCTGCTTTGCTACGAGTTGCACAATACTCAGGCAAATAACGACCTGCTTGTCGCATAATCCATACGGGGGTGCGGTCAGTAGGTTGCATTAAAAGCGCACGTATTAAGCAATGTTTGGAATACTTCATCATTTTTAAACTTTCTTTATTAAAATTATTAACGTTTGTAACTGAACTAACAAACGATCGGCACTAAAAATAAATAAATCAATGGCAAATTGATCCGATTGGTTGATTTCTAAAGATTTAAGCTGAAGCTTTATTTCTTTTTTCCAACCGGAAAATTCTTCTAAATCCTCAACAGTTTGAACTTCATCTTTGCTCTTAAGACTATCAATACTTCTTTGAAATAAATCCTGTGTTATTTGATAAACTTTTTGGATTTTGGCGTGCTGATTAAAGATCAAAATATTTTGATCTGAAAAATCCATTAATGCATTCCTCATTAAAGTAATACAACGTAAAATTTCTCTTTCAGCGTCTAAAATATTTTTAAATGTTTCTTCCAAATTAGATCGGCCAAATGATTCACTCATTACTTCTTTAAATAATTTTTTTTGAATTCCTATATTATTCAATATTTTATTTTCAAAAATTTCTTGCAGCTTTGTATTATTATCATCACCATTCGTGAATGTAAACTCTTCTAGTTTTTGAGCTAGAGTTTTTAAATTCTGTAAGGTATCTATTAATATATAACGTAATTGTGTTCGCGAATGCAAAGGCCAGATAAAACGTGATACTAATAATGCAATAATAATACCTAAATTGATTTCTAAAAAACGGCTCATCACTGTATAAAAATTAGGATCTGGAGAAATAACAATAATAATTAGTGTCACTGCGCCTAAAGGACCCGCTTCACTCCAAGTACTTGGACTATCGGCAATATAACTAAAAACAGCCGTGGCAACACATAGAATCAAGATAGTCAAAGCAACATTTGGATAAACAAGCCATAAGGTCAAGCTAGCAACGCTGGCCCCTATTACCGTCCCTAAAAAACGCATATATGATTTCTGTAAAATCGCACCGACACGTGATTGGGCACACATTACCACTAGAATAGTAATAACGACCCATCTCCCTTGGAGTGGTAGCTTAAATAGATAGGAAATTAACAATCCAAATAATAGTGCGATAGCTGTTTTTAAGCTATGAACAAGTCGATCACTGTCTAATCTACGAAATTGATGTCGCCATTGAATAAATTGCATGTTAGCTCGTTAATAAAATAAATGTACTTTTTACAAATTAATATGCGTATATTTAAAAAACTGATAGATAAAGCCTAAACAACTTAGTTTAAAATAGTCGGTGTTAAAAATATCAAAAGCTCACTACGCCTGCTATTCGACCTAGTTAAACGAAATAATCGACCTATAATGGGTAAAGTACCTAAAAAAGGAACCCGTTGTTCTATTTTACTCTGAGAATACTCATAGATTCCACCTAATACAACCGTTTCACCATTTTTTACAATAACTTGTGTTTTAATTCCACGTGCTTTAATTGTTGGAGCATCAACTGCCATAAAGGTACTGGGTTGGTCTTGATTGACCTTTAAGTCCAATATTATGCGCTCATCTGGCATGATTCGAGGTGTTACTTTTAATGATAACACTGCTTTTTTAAATATAACGTTGGTCCCTCCACTCGAGGCTTTTTCTTGATAAGGAATTTCAGCACCTGCTTCTATAAATGCAGTCTGTTGATCAGCAGTAATCAAATGTGGGGTAGAAATTACTTGAGCCGCACCTTCATTTTCTAATGCAGATAATTCTAAATCTAAAAAAGAATTCTGACCTAAACGCATTAAACGCAGACCTAGCGACACAGCACTAGTCGCAGGAGTAATCCCTGTGATAGGTAAATCCATTGTTAAATATTGTAATAAATCCGTATTAGAATTATTTATCTTATTTCTCAGTTGATGTTGAATAAGTCTATTAGCCGCTTGTGTTTGTGTTGAACCAAATTTTGCTCCTATTTCTTTTTCCATATTTTGGTCAATACTAACAATTCGAGCCTCAATCAAAATTTGGGCGATAGGTTTATCTAACTCCCTAACAAATGCTGCAATTTTATTTTGTTGTTCAACTGAGTCTCTAATCCATAAGCTATTCGTTGCATTATCTACACTAACACTACCCTGTGTAGATAAAAGTGTATTGATTTTATCTTTTAATAATTTACTGATATCTGATGCTTTTCTATAACGTATTTGTATAACTTTAAAAATTAACGGAGATAATTCTTTTTTTTTCTGTTGGATTTGTAAATTAATTCTATCTTGTTTTAATAATTGATCGGATGTGGTAATAAACCAACCATTAATAATGGAACGTTTAGCAAGACCTTGGGTTTGCAAAATAGTATCTAAAGCTTGCTCCCAATTAATATCGTGCAAATAGATGCTAAATTCTCCTTGAATTTTATCATCAATAATTAAATTATTGTTATGCATTTCAGACAAATACTGTAAGGCTGAACGAATTTTTATATTATGAAAAGTAAAAGAGATGTTCTCTTTAGCTAATAATTTATAATTTAAAATTAATGTTAAAAAAAAGATTAATAATTTTATATTAAGTGAACTTTTTAACATGGAAAAGCCTTTTAGGTTTATTTAACAAATTTATAATTTTTTCTAAATTATTGTTATTTTTAATAATAATTTTTGTAGCATAAATACCTATAACTAAACCTTGTTCTAAACCTAAATAATCACCTAATTTAATTCTACAAATTTGTTTGTTTGGCAACCTAACAAATCCCCAATTTTGCCCCTTAGTAGTTGATAAGGATCCTAACATTACTATTTTATCTAAAGAAAATTTCGTTAAATTACCATTTTCAACTAAGGATTTAGTAACTAATTTGTTTATTTTCGACAAATCTAGTATTAATTTTTTATTATTACAAGCATAAAAATTTAATGAAATTAAAATATTTCGGTTGATATTTTTTGTAAGCGAGTTAAAAAAACTCCATCTAAAACTGTTAATCAATACAATTCTATTCAACGCGATAGTTTCATTTATAAACTTAAAAATATTCTTATTGGTACCAGATAAATTGATTTCAATTGGCAATATATTTGAAAAATTTATTTTCTTGCTCGAATCACCTGTCCAAAATTTTTTTTGCTGTAAACATAAATCGAATTGATTTAATTTTTTAATTTTTTCATGATAATTTGAATATTTTGAAGCTATTAGTAGTTGACTGTTTAATTGTTTTTTTAAATATTGAAATTTTAAATAGATTTTTTCTTTCTTTTCAAGGGTTGATCGTAATGAAAAAAAATATCCAAATATGCACATAAAAAAAACGGTCGATAAGATTACAATAGATTTTAAGTTTATAGACCATAAATCAATTCTGTTTAAAATATACTTTCTCCTTATATGTACACTTGCAAACCAAAATACTTAATTTTCATTCAAGATCATTTGAACGACAAAATCCAATTGCAAATTCTGAAATTGATTAAGAATCAGCGATTGCAATTTTGAATCGAATTTTAATTGTAATAATTTTTTAAATTTTACATATTCTTTTTTTGAATTAGCATGCATTATTAAACTTAAATAAGGTGGATGAAATGCGACCAGATGGATAAAAATATCGGGTGTTATTAAATATTTAAGATGACTGATAAAATCTAAAATTTTTTTTACTTGCTGACGATTAGTCTTAATATTTTGTATAATTTTTGTCAGCTGTTTTTCTTTATATTTTATTTTTTTTATTTCTTGTACTATAGGTGATATATTTTTCATCTGAAAATAAATACGCTGATAGGCTAATTGATAATGTTTTATTTGTTGAATAATGAGAATTTTTGTAACAAATATCAAGATTAGGCACGAGCATGAAACATAAAACCAAACAATAATAAATCGCCTTATTTTTAATTTATTTTTATGTTCTCGCCAGGGTAATAAATTGATTTGCTTCACAAGATTTTCCCTATTTTAAAACCAACCTAAGTTAATTAACAGTCGTTCGAATTTCTTATTTTATTTTAAAAATTTAAATTGGTTCTTAAAGCTAACCCATAACTTAAAAATAAACTTAAAAAATTTTTCGCTAATTTATCGCTATCTACTATAGGACTACATTTAATAGAATTTGGATATTTTAATAATCGTACCTGTAACTCTAAAAAACCATCTAGCGTATTTAACAAATAATTTAATAACGCTATATTTATGCCAATAAGAAAAAGCTCTTTTAAAATAAGATATGGATACGCTAAAGCATATCTTTTTATACATTGTTTAATTTGTAATAAAATACATTCATATTCAAAGACATTGGCAAGATTTTCACAATAAACCATTGTTTGAGAACCATTAAAAAACAATAAAGTTAACTGACTCGCTCCTAGATCTAAGAGAATGACATTTTCATTTATCTTGTCAGGATAAAAATAACAACAGGCTCTTTCTAAAGCAAATGAACCTACTTCTACAGCAATGGGAATTAAATTTGCTTGTTGAATGATATCTAACCGAAAATCTAAATGATCTTTACGACAAGCTACTAGTAAAACTTTATGTTCTTGATTTTCGGGCAATGGATCAAAAATTTGATAATCAAAATAAATTTTACATAAAGGATAGGGAATGGATTGTTCAACCAATAATTCAATTATTTCTTCAATATGTTGACAATCAGCGCTGTCTATTTTCACCAATTTACTACATACCAGAATATCGGGAATATTTACTATACAATTTCTTATATGATCTTTGTCTAGCAATGTTTCCTTCAAGACAGCGGCAATCTGTGGAATATCTTTAGTCTGTTCAACTCCGATTGGGGTAGGAATTGTTTGAATAGCATATTCTTTAAGCTCATTATTACGGTCTAAACAAACCCATTTAATCGTGCGACTACCTATATCCAAACCTATCGCAGTATCGGTGTTATGGGTATTTTTAAATCTATCCTTGAAAAAATACATACGCTTTTATTTTTTAATGAAATTTTTAAAACTTATTCTTCTTTCATTATGCATTCAAATGATAAATTGTCAATTATTTAATACATAATCAGGCAGCTATTATTTTTGAAATGTCATGATGTTAAAAAATCCCTACTACTTTCTTTTAATCAAAATAAAGTGTACAAAGACCTCATTACACACTATTTTTATTAAAACCCTTGTTTAAGAGGGAAGTCACTTAAGTTATGATAGAACCCAGCTAATCAACTGTTTTCATTATGAAACGATCGAATCATTTTTCCCGTAATTTTTTTTTCATGCTATTAAGCCTTTTTATCACGCTTTTAGTAGCTGGAAGTCTCCTTTATATTTATCTTGATAAACAATTACCCGATGTTGAGGAATTAAAATCCGTACAACTTCCCATTCCGATGCGGATTTACACCAGTGATGGACAACCTATCGCTGAATTTGGAGAGTTACACCGAAATCTTGTTAGATTGAATGAAGTTCCTAATTTGATGGTTAAAGCTTTTTTAGCCACCGAAGATCAGCGCTTTTTAGAACATCATGGTGTTGATTTTTATGGTTTATTACGTGCTGCGGGTGAAGTATTGCTCACAGGAAGTAAAGTACAAGGAGGAAGTACTATTACAATGCAAGTTGCGCGTAATTTTTATTTATCTCGGGAAAAAACTTTTTTAAGAAAATTTACTGAAATTTTACTCTCACTAAAAATCGAACGAGAATTTACTAAAGAACAAATTTTAGAACTTTACCTTAATAAAATCTTTCTTGGAAATCGTGCTTATGGTATTGCCGCTGCTGCGCAAGTTTATTTTAATAAAACACTTAATCAACTCACGTTACCGGAAATGGCAACTATTGCTGGCTTACCAAAAGCCCCTTCTGCCATTAACCCGTTAGTTAACCCAATTGCGGCTAAACAACGTCGTGATCATGTCTTAATGCGTATGTATGAATTGGGTTATATCTCTAAAGCGGTTTATGGATCCGCAATAGCAACACCGATGTTAACACATGCGCAAACTAATACCGGAGGAATGATTAAAGCACCTTATGTCGCTGAAATGGTACGTGACATGATGTATAAAAGTTTTGGTGAAGATATTTATTTGAAAGGTTACAATGTTTATACCACAATCAATTCGGCCCAACAAATTGCTGCTGATAAAGCCTTACGGGTTACTTTATTAGCTTACGATAAACGACACGAATATAGGAAGCCAGAAAAAAATATTGCGCCATTAGATGCAAATAAAGTAACTCATACTTTGAATGCATTACATCGCGTTGCTTCTATCAATGGTTTAGACGCAGCTATTGTTATTTCTGTGACTGATCAAGCTATTACTGCTCTTTTAGTCGATAATCAAATGATTTTCATTCCTTGGCAAGGTGTAGCCTGGACCATGCCCCACCTTGACGCAACTAATTTAAATCCTCCACCTGACATCTTGAAAAATAAAGTTCATGTCGGCGATGTTATTCGTGTAGAGTTAACTGCAAATAATACTTGGGAATTATCGCAAATTCCTAAAGTACAAGGTGCTTTAGTCGCATTAAATCCACAAACAGGTGCCATTAGCGCATTAGTCGGTGGTTTTGATTATAATGTAAGCAAATTTAATCGTGTCGTTCAAGCAGAACGACAACCCGGATCCGGGTTCAAACCTTTCATTTATGCAGCTGCTCTAGCTAAGGGATATACCCTAGCCAATGTGTTTAATGACGCTCCATTGGTTTTTGATATACCTGGTCGTGATGAACCTTGGCGCCCACAAAATGATAATCATATTTTCAGCGGCCCAAGGCGTTTACGTATTGCTCTAGTTAAATCCATCAATCTTATATCCGTGCGCTTATTACAAGCTATCGATGTTCCCTATGTATTAACGTATGTAAAAAGATTTGGTTTTAACTCAAAAAAATTACCGCGCAATCTCACTTTAGCACTCGGTACAGGTGAAGTCACTCCTCTTGAATTAGCTCGAGCATATGCTGTGTTTGCTAATGGCGGCTTTCGAATAACCCCGTATTTAATTGATCATATTACCAATGAACAAGGTCAAATCATCTATAAAGCAGAACCTAAAATAGCTTGTGAAGCTTGTTTACGCGGAGAAATTGAACCCCCATTAACAGATGAAAAAGATAGTCCTTATGCACCACAAGTCATTCCTGCTGACATCGCTTTCCTCATGACATCTGCTTTAAAAGATGTCATTCGTTATGGCACAGGTTCACAGGCAAGGGTGTTGAATCGGAATGATCTGGCCGGAAAAACTGGTACAACAAGTGATTATGTCGATACTTGGTTTACAGGATTTAATAGTAATTTGGTATCAACTGTTTGGATAGGATTCGATCAACCGAGTTCTGTTCAAGAATATGGCTCAAAAGCCGCTTTACCTATGTGGATTGATTTCATGCGTGTCGCATTAAAAGGCCAGGCTGAAAAAACCATGCCACAACCTACTGATATAGTAACGGCAAATATCGACCCCACCACAGGTAATTTATTACCTGATGGAACACCAGGCTCTATCCTAGAATATTTTCGTAAAGATGATTTATCAAGAATATCGACGCAAGAAGATACAACCCCATTCAATGTGATTGATAGTCCTGGGGAAGTACCTATAGATAACAATAATACTGATACTCAAATGCCAGCAGAAAAGCAAGATAACACAACAAACAATGAACCGGTTTTTTAGTTTATAAGCCAACAGCTCTTTCTAAACTACGTTTTGTTTGTGGTCCTTCTAATACATGTTTCAATCGACCGTCAGGTCCAATAATAAATGTGGTTGGCAAACCGGATATCCCTCGTATACCAAAATTAGCTTTCGGATCATCCACTAATGTAGGAAATATAACGCCACTTCGTTGTATATGTTGCTGTAAATTACCTGGATCATCATAATTAAATCCGAACATCGCTACCTGGTCAGCATGCGCTCGATAAAATGCATTTAATTCGGGTATTTCGCCCATACAATATTCACACCATGTTGCCCAATAACTAATAACCACCCATCTACCTTTATAATTAGAAAAATTAAGATCTCTTACTATGCTGGCTCCCCATACAACGCTAGACACACTTAACAAAATGCTGGTTAATAGCACTAATTTAAAAATTTTACGCATATTATTCCTCGCAGTAGAAATGAGGTCGATCAATTTTGTGACAAACACTTAATAATTTTATTGGTTTTAAATCAGTGA
This sequence comes from Rickettsiella endosymbiont of Xylota segnis, assembly GCF_964019545.1. Taxonomy (NCBI): domain Bacteria; kingdom Pseudomonadati; phylum Pseudomonadota; class Gammaproteobacteria; order Legionellales; family Coxiellaceae; genus Rickettsiella; species Rickettsiella endosymbiont of Xylota segnis. The sequence continues at coordinate 1,433,873 of NZ_OZ026451.1, forward strand.
TCAATTCCATTAAACTTCAATTTTTAAAATAACTCAAGGAGGACTCTTAGTTCAAAAATAACACTGTCAAATTAAGTCACTAAATCTAAATTTCTAAGTCTTTATCCTTTTATTTTGCTAATGAGCTTGTTACCATGCGTTTTCGCTTAGGGGTGCCTAATAATTGGGCTGAGAAATACCCTTCTAACCTGATCGGGATGGGATCATGTCCGCGTAGGAAAAGTGTATGTTAAAATCGCCCGCTGTATTGGTAAGTAACGCAAGTTTGCACTATCAAGATAAAATTCTATTCGACCAATTAAATTTCTATTTGGCAGCTGGACAAACAACTTGTCTATTAGGTATAAGCGGCATTGGCAAAAGTCGTTTTTTACAGCTTATCGCCGGATTAAACTCTATCTCAGCCCCTGTCGCCACCTGCGATCAGAAAGGCTTGGCCGGTCGCTTAGCTTATATGCCGCAAACCCATGCTTTGTTACCTTGGCTCACTATTTTAGATAATGTTGTCTTAGGCTACCGCCTAAGACGAGACAATAAGCCGTATATTCAAGCTCGGGAATTATTACATCAGCTAGGCTTAAATGAGGCCATAAATAAATACCCTGCACAATTGTCGGGTGGAATGCAACAACGTGCCATGTTAGCACGCATACTGTTAGAAAAGCGGCCTATCGTATTGATGGATGAGCCTTTTTCTGCTTTAGATACCATAACTCGTTATCACCTACAAGAACTAACTGCAAACGCATTAAAAGATCACACTGTATTATTAGTGACACATGACCCCTTAGAAGCATTGCGTTTGGGACATCACATTGCAATTATGTCAGGTGAACCTGCAAAAATAAATTTTATAAACTGCGATCTTGCTGACTTACCACCTCGCTCATTAAATAATCCTGAATTATTACAATGGCAAACCAAACTTTTAAGTATGCTGCAGGAACTTAAATAATGGTGCCATTTATTGTTTTGCGTAATCAATTCAGCAATAGAATTACGCAGCTTCAAAAATTCGTGATATCTCTATGGCCCTTAAAACTTAATGTTTGCAAACAGTTATTTTTAAAAATTTATCCCTTATTTTTTCATAAAATGTGCATCCCAGTTTGGTTTATTATGATCTGGGAATGTTTGATTCGTATTTTACAACTACCTAATTACATATTACCCACCCCATTTGAAGTTTTACACAGCCTAATTAACCATGCAGGGTTGATTACATCACAAACGTTACCGACGCTAGCTGAAATTCTCTTTGGCTTATTTTTTGGAATTGTATTAGGCGTAGCTATTGCGCTCAGTATGTGCTTATTTCGTACACTGCATGCCTTCTTACTTCCTTTATTATTGGCCAGCCAAGCTTTACCAGTATTTGCAATTGCTCCCTTATTGGTGCTTTGGTTTGGTTATGGAATAACAGCTAAGATTATTACCACCACTTTCATGTTATTTTTTCCTATCACCAATAATTTTCTTGATGGTTTAAAACAAACGCCAGAAAATTATTTAAACATCGCTGAGATTATGAATAGTAATCGTTGGCAAGTTCTCTATCAAATCCGTATTCCAGCGGCGTTACCGAACCTTGCCTCCGGCATTCGACTTGCAACGGCAATGGCTCCTTTAGGAGCCATTATTGGAGAGTGGGTTGGATCGAATCAAGGTTTAGGTTTTTTATTGTTAAATGCTAACGCCCAGATGCAAATTGATTTAATGTTTGCTGTATTAGTGATTATATTTTTTCTAGGAATTTTTCTGTATTTCCTTGTTGATACTTTACTTAATCTGGCTTTACCCTGGACTTTGTTAAAGTCGGCTTAAACAATAGGTCCCTAATTTTAAAAAATAAAATATTTATTTATGCAAATACAAAAAAAAATTATTCTTCTAATAAGCATTTTGTTATTTAACAATAACGTTGCGGCTAAGCCTTTAACATTGATTCTAGATTGGCTGGTTAATCCCGATCATGCAGCCATTTTTGTCGCAGAAGAACAAGGATTCTTCGCCCGCGAAGGATTACAAGTTAATATTATTGCGCCTAGCAACCCAGATGATGGCACTAAACTGGTAGCAGCAGGCCACGCTGATTTGGCCGTTAGTTATGAACCGCAATTAGTGGTACAAGCTGCAAAAGGTTTACCTTTAATACGCATTGCCACATTAATAAACCAACCTTTAAATTGTTTAATTGTAAAAAAAGATGGGCCTATTCATCAGCTTGCCGATCTAAAAGGAAAACGCATCGCTTATACATCGCATGTTGAAGGAACGCTAATGTTAAATGCCTTATTAGAAAAGGCACACTTGCGGATGAGTGACGTACAAACAATTAATGTACAATACGATTTGACACAAGCACTTTTAAGCAATCGTGTCGATGCGGTTATTAATGTAATGCGCAACGTAGAACCTTTGGAAATGCAGTTTGCTCATCAAGCAGTAAAAATCTTTCCAGTCGAGCTAGCTAGGATTCCAACTTATGATGAATTAATTATCGTCGCCAATAAAAATAAATTATCTGATCCACGTATTATTAAATTTTTGACAGCACTTAGTGAAGCAACACACTACTTACTGAGTAATCCAGAAAAAAGCTGGCTAATATTTGCAAGAAACCATCCTGCCCTAAACAATCAGTTAAATCATCAGATCTGGCAAGCTACATTACCTTATATTGCACCTTATCCAATTAATTTCAACAAAAATGCTTACCAAAAATTTATGTTATTTTTACAGCAAAAAAAGATAATACATAACACATTAGTAAGTGAAGATTATGTGTTAAAATTAATCTAATATCATTATAAATTAATAATAAAATTAAATGCAAATTTCCTATATTTACCGCTGTTTAATAGGCGCAATTGTAATCCTACTTTCAGCTTGTCAGCCCTCAAAAAAACTAGAACACAATACTAATCGGATACTTGTAACCCCATTATCTGCCAATGGAATTGTCTTACCTGTTATCATTAAAAATAAACGTTATTCTTTTTTATTAGATACTGGAGCTAGTTATTCAGCAATAGATAATAAGCTCGCATCCCTTTTAACATTAGCTACACCAAAAGAAGATATTCCTCTTTATTTTAATCAATTTCTTACTGATGGTTTAATTACTACGAATGATAAATTAAATAATTTTAAATTGTGGCGTCCTTTACCAATAGAAATAGGAACTTATACTATTTTGGGCCATGATCCGTGGATTGGGCTAGATTTAACATTATTTAGTCAAGCTTTTGGTCAAAAAATAGATGGTATTTTAGGTGTAGAGGTTTTTCGTCAATTAAACTGGGCTATTAATAATAAAGCTAAAACCATAACTATATGGAAGCAGGCGCCATTCAAAATTAATTATCAAAATTGTGTTCCCTACGAAGATGCTTACGCTCAATCTCCTTTATTAATAATAAATAATAAAAACCAATCTGGCCAATGGAATTCTGCATCTTTAAACGTAGATACTGGTGCGGATGATACTATAATTTCTAATGAGCTTTTGAGTTTTTGGGAAAACTCAAAAAAGTGCAAACTGACTTTGGACCAAAAAAATATTGTTGGCGCTTCAGCAAGTGGATTAAACACCAATGAAACTTACTTAATTGATTGTTTATTTTTTGATCAGATGCGCGTAGGAAACTTCAAAATCCATGTAACTAAAAATAATATAAACAAATTAGGATTTGATTTTTTTTCACGTTTTGATAATTATATTTTTATCCCTAATAAAATGCAATTTTGTTACAACGCTGCAAAATTTACTCAAAATGATAAAAAATTCTTACGTTATTTTTCATTAGCTTATTATAATAATCATCTGGAATTTCGTTATAACAATCCAGATAATATTGCTCGCTACCATTTATTAAATGGGGATATTTTACTTCAAATTAATCATATTAATGTTAATAAATTAGACATTAAAAAAATTAGGGAATTATTAAATATTACGCCATTTAATAAATTAAGCTTATTAATCCTTCGAGATAAAAATAAAATAAAATTACAAATTTAGCAATATCCGAAAATAAATATAAATAAAAATGATTGAGGTTTGGTATTACCTAGGCTCCAAAGAATCCAATCTCCCTCTTTTTCATCTGAAAAAATAAATCATGCAGGAAGTTAGAAATTTCGTTACAATCCTCGTCTATGTCTAATCCTAATCATCCCTTATTAGAATCATTAAATGAGGCACAACAACAGGTCGTTGCTGCCCCACTAACACATTTGTTGGTACTAGCCGGAGCAGGTAGCGGAAAAACACGCGTGTTAGTCCATCGTATTGCCTGGCTAATCAATGTGGAAAATATATCCCCGCATAATATTCTTGCCGTAACTTTTACTAACAAAGCTGCTGGAGAAATGCGCCAACGTTTAGAAAATTTACTCGATATTCCTATGCGAATGATGTGGGTGGGTACATTTCATGGACTTGCTCATCGCTTATTACGCCAACATTGGGAAGCAGCAGGCTTACCCCAAGCGTTTCAAATATTAGATAGTGATGATCAATATCGTGTAATCAAACGAATTTTGGTCAGCTTGAATCTTGATGAAGCGCAATGGGCTCCGAAAAAAGTGCAATGGTTTATTAATCAACAAAAAGATGAAGGGATACGATCTCATCAAGTCGCTAACGCCAATGATCCCTATACCAAAACCTTAGTTCGTATCTACCAAACTTATGAAGAGATTTGTATTCGAAATGGTGTCATCGATTTTGCAGAATTAATTTTACGCAGTTATGAACTTTTTATTAAAAACCCAGATATTTTACACCATTATCAAGAACGTTTTCGATATATTTTAGTCGATGAATTTCAAGACACTAACACCATTCAATACGCTTGGTTAAAATTATTATGTAGCGGAAAAAACTATTTAATGATAGTTGGCGATGATGACCAATCTATTTATGGATGGCGTGGCGCTCGTGTAAAAAATATTCAAGATTTTACGCGTGATTTTCCAGAAAATCAGATGATTCGCCTCGAACAAAATTATCGTTCAACTGGGGTAATTTTAGCCGCTTCCAATACCTTAATAACGCACAACGATGGTCGTTTAGGTAAAAAGCTTTGGAGCAATGGTGGTCAAGGTGATCTTATATCACTCTATGGTGCTTTTAACGATTTAGATGAAGCGCGTTTTATCGTTAACCAAATAAAACAAGGATTAAAGAAAGAAGTATTAGCGAATGAAATTGCTATTTTGTATCGATCTAACGCACAATCACGTGTACTTGAAGAAGCTTTAATTTCAGCTCAAATTCCTTATCGCATCTATGGTGGATTGCGCTTTTTCGAACGTGCTGAAATCAAAGACGCCTTAGCGTATTTACGTTTAATTGCAAATCGAAATGATGATCCGGCTTTCGAGCGCGTCGTCAATACTCCAACGCGAGGTATTGGCGATCAAACCTTACAAACCCTACGAATGGAAGCACGTTCTCAAGCTATTTCTCTATGGCAAGCCGCTCAACATTTATTAACTACGCAAACCTTATCTGCACGTGCAGCCAATGCATTAACTCTTTTTATTCAATTGATCGACAAAACAGATGAAGATACTAAAAACCTAACCCTGGCAGAACAAACCGAACAAGTTCTAAATAGTAGTGGTTTATTTAGTCATTATAAAAAAGAAAAAGGCGAACGTGGTCAAGCACGCATTGAAAATCTTGAAGAATTAATCAATGCTACTAGACAATTTGTTCCTGAAGACAGTAGTGTTTCTATTTTATCTGCCTTTCTTGCGCATGTTGCATTGGAAGCAGGTGAACATCAAGCCAATGACCAGCAAGAATGTGTACAGTTAATGACTTTACATTCTGCTAAAGGTTTGGAATTTCCCTGGGTATTTTTATGTGGAATGGAAGAGGGATTGTTCCCGCATCATATGTCCCATGAAGAACCAGGTCGACTAGAAGAAGAGCGTCGACTCTGTTATGTAGGTATGACGCGTGCAATGCGCAAATTATTTCTCAGCTATGCTGAAGTTAGACGTTTACATGGCACCGAAAGTCATCATCGACCCTCTCGATTTATTTCCGAAATTCCCAAAGAGTTACTAGAAGAAGTTCGTTTGCGGACCTCAGTTATCAGACCTACGCAAACATTAAAACCGTCAAAAAATTCCACTCGTGATTCGGTGATAGGTGATACCGGATTACGCATTGGGCAAACTGTCACGCATCCAGCGTTTGGTGAAGGAACATTGATTGATGCCGAAGGACGTGGTGAACATACGCGTTTACAAATAAAATTTAATCAAGCAGGTACAAAATGGTTGGTGGCAAGTTATGCCAAACTAACCGCAAAATAAAAATACTTTTCGCACTTGAATTTTTGCCTGCGTTGCTGCTCACCTCGCAATCCTCATGTATCTTGAATACACTGGGTTGCTTCATTTTCGCGGCGCCTTGTCTAAAATCCAATTGCTGTGAGTGTATATATTCATTTTACGTGACGAATTCGGCGTAATAGGACATACAATGCTCCTGCGCCACCATCTCGTGGTTGAGCGGAAGAAAATGCTAACACCCAAGGAATTTGCATCAACCAACAATTGACATAATTCTTTAATTTGGCTCCTCCTTGCAAAAGTTTTCCTTTTCCATGAATTATTCTCACACAACTATAACTGTGTTCTCGACTTTGTAACAAAAAATTGAGCACCGTGCTTCGCGCCTTCTCTACCGTCATTTGATGCAAATCAAGATAATCAGATTGACGTAAATCCCCACGTATAAATTGTTTAATGCGCTTATTTTGCAATCCTGGTCGACTAAAAAATAGTCGATCTTCTGATCCTATTGTTAACTCAGTCGGATCAAAAAGTGATAGGTAGATTTGTTGCTTATCATCTTTTAAATTAATTGATTTTGTTTTTTCAGGCTCGAAAATATTTTTTTTTGATTTAACTTTTGCAGGGAATGATTTTGTAGGTTTTACACCTGACATTGCTTCTTTGAAAAACTCAAGATCCTCTTTATCGGGCGGAGGTGGTTTATTCATAAAAGAGTACCGGTTAGCAAAATTTTCTGAAGCATTGCGTAAAAGTATTAGAATAAACTATTATTAACAGTGTCGTTTAAAATTTGACTGAGAAGAGTGTGTCTTTTTCATTAATGAACCGATTATTTTTAACCATAGGCTTATTATTGATAAGTTTAGGTCTTGTAGCTTGTGCTAGCAATTCTAGCTGTGTGCCTAGTCCAGTACTACTATCGAACAGTCAAAATTCTGCTCTATCTATTGCAGCAGTCCCTAGCAATAATGTAATTCAACCTATTGCTTTGCTTCTACCGCTACAAGGTCCTTTAGCTAATATTGGCCAGTCAGTGAAGCAAGGTTTTTTAGCCGCCGCTGAAGAAAATGGATCATCGCCGCGTATTATACTAATAGACACCAGTGTTGAATCTTCTATACAAGTGGCCTATACCGCAGCCATAGCAAAAAATGCGCAAATAATTGTCGGTCCATTACTCAAACCCGAGGTACAAAGCATTGCCAGTTTTCAAACCAGCATACCGATTTTAGCGCTGAACTATTTAAATGCTGATATTAGTACACCCCCTGAGTTATACCAATTTGGTTTATCCCCTATCGATGAAGCTCAACAGGCAACACAGCATGCTTGGCAAAGTGGTAAACGTTCTGCACTCATTATGACTGCCAATGGCAATTGGGGATCCCAGATTGGTGAAGCATTCGCACAACAATGGCAAGCTTTAGGAGGAAACGTTGTTGGTCAACTTGCGTTGTCGGAAAATCCTGCTGATATAACCAGACAAATAAGGAATTTTCTACATTTTAAACGTCCACACGATAGACGTAGCGATTTTGATGTAATTTTCTTGGCGAGTAGTCCCCAAATAGGCCGTCAAGTCAAACCTTTACTAAAATTCTTTTTTGCGGGTGATATACCCGTTTATGCTACTGCATCAATTTATAGCGGTAATCATGCACAGCGGTTTGACAAAGATCTGAATCAAGTTATTTTCTGTGCTGCTCCCTGGTCGCTTGCTAACAACAGCATAGAACCTAATCTATACCAACAACTAAAATCAGCTTCTCCTGAACGTTTTAATCGAAACAGCAAATATTATGCGTTAGGCATTGATGCATTCCATATAATTCAACAGCTAGGAGTGCTAAAGCAATCTCCACGACAAACATTACAAGGTACTACAGGAATACTTTCATTAAATAGTCAACATCGTATCGTTCGCCAATTACCTTGTGCCCAATTTCGTAATGGAAATATAGTCCCTGTCGATTAATGTTTATATCAATCAATACAAAAAAATTAGGTAATCAAATCGAAAACTTAGTTTGTGATTATTTACGAAAGCAAAAACTAAAACTAATCGCCCGTAATTATGCGTGTCGCTTAGGAGAAATTGATTTGATTATGCAAGATCAATCCACACTGATCTTCATAGAAGTGCGCTATCGACAACATCTCAACTTTGGCAGTAGTTTGGAATCAGTCAATTTGATTAAACAGAATAAAATCATTAAAACTGCAGAATACTACTTATTATCCCAACAACTATCTGAACAAATGGCTTGTCGTTTTGATGTTGTGGGTGTTAAACCTATACCACAAAAAATAGGGAGTATTTCCAAACTGGACTCTGCTCAAGTAGAATGGATAAAAAACGCATTCTCTAGGTAAGCTATGAATCTATTAACACGAATTAAGACCCATTTTTCTGAAAGCATACGCACAAAAACCGATGCCGCAGAAACTCTACCTGAAATTATTTTGACAGCCAGTCAATTATTTGTTGAATGTTTCCTGAATAATAATAAAATTTTGGTTTGTGGCAATGGCGGTTCGGCAGCTGATTCACAACATTTTGCTTCTGAGATGATCAATCGTTTTGAAACAGAACGTCCCAGTTTACCCGCAATTGCCTTGACCACCGATACTTCAACGATCACCTCTATTGCAAATGACTATAGCTATAGCGAAATTTTTGCTAAACAAATCAGAGCTTTAGGACAAGCAGGAGATATTTTATTTATTATTTCAACCAGCGGTAACTCAGAAAATATATTAAAAGCCTGCGAAGCCGCGCAAAGTAGAGATCTAAAAATTATTGCCCTCACCGGGAAAGAAGGAGGAGCTTTAGCCGGATTATTAAGCTCCACTGATATTGAAATTCGCGTTCAAGGTACATCGACTGCGCGAATACAGGAAACACACTTATTAATTATCCATTGCTTATGTGACTTAATCGATAAGCAATTGTTTGGTTAATTTTGTAGTTAAAAAATAATTCCTATATTGACTACATCTCTATACGAGCCTATTCCAACATTTTGTTTAGCTGGTATCTGCCCATACACTACAAGATTTTGCTTCAGACCATTACCCACTCCAAAATGCGCATCAACTCCAACAACATTACCCCAATTTACCGTATGTGTTGGGTTTTGAGTTAAAAGATATTTAATGGATGAATGCTCTGGTCCAGACATCCTGCGTAATCTTGTCGTCGCTCCATAATTTGCACCTTGATCAAGTGTAACGTAATAAGGTGTATTTAAGGTACATAACACCTTGAGACGTGCTGTTGAATTAGTTGGAATCGATGAATTAGGATTATATAAACCAAATACTAAGGGTGTAGCACGAATAATACACCCACCTACGACATTGACCGAAACCAACATTGAAGTATCATCACCACCGATTGCCGAAAATCCTGGACTTGTACTTATCACCAATAACGAACCGACACATAAATTAAATAACCAACGCATGATTAACCCCCTTCTGTCCAGCCAGTAGTACAGAAAATTAATCCATTTATTTACTGTATAATTAAAGGAAGAAACTAAAAAAATTACATTTCAACTGAAATCAGTGTAAAAAATATCCATTTCTATGCTTTTTTGGAATATTGTTAGTTCACTTCCTCTATTAAGCCTAATAGAGGAATGATTTATTATCCAGAAAACTTGTATGAGGGATTTAATAGGTGACTGTTACCAAAACAGCGTCTGTATAAGTACCGGTATTGACAAATTGCGAAATAGGGATTCGACCAAAAACCGTATAATTTCTAGTAGTTGACAATCCTATTGAGGTATAGGAATCACTTACTGTCACCGTACCTCCAGTTGCATCACCCCAAATCGAAGTAAATGCCCCAGTAGTATATAAATTGTAATTTAAATGCACACCTAACCGATTCATGAATCTTGGTGTGTAAGTTGCACTATTACCCTTAGCCATACTAATTACATAAGAAACAGTAAAAATAACTAATGCTGAACAAGTCACTGCCACATTGCCATTAGCGGTTTTTTGAGCAGTAGGGACATAAGTCCCAAACGTGACTGCTGTGGTTGCAACTGAACATGAACAGCCAAGTCCTGCACAGGTAGCATAAACAGCAGGACTATAAAAGTTATAGAAAAATAAAATAATCAACAACCAATACCGTTTAGTTTTTTTTAATAGCACTGCACATCTCCTAATTCGATAATTGGATCGCTGATATAAGGTAATGGTACTGAAAAATAATAAACATGATTTTCCCAATGTACCGAGCCCTCTAAAAGATGACCCTGGATTTCAGGAATATAAACCTCTCCGTCATATCCAACAGGATAATTTTCACAAGAATTTTCATTATTTAAAATAAGTTCTGCTCCAACTGGAACAAATTTACCATTCGGCGTTTTTAAATGCAGATCAATACCTTGCATACGTTTAATCGAGAATTCTGCTAAAACTCCACTATTAAAGTAAGGAACAACCATTTGATGGGTAACATCAATCTGTGTATCTAATGGTAATGTTGTGGGCTCTATTTCGACGGTATTTTCTTGATAGGGTAATAATTCCGTTATTAATAAATTACCATTTCTATCTGTTTTACCCATTAATTGATTTTCATAATAGACATCCACACTGGGGAAGTCAGGAACCTTCACTAAAGCAAAACTTTGCGTGAGTTTACGTGCTAAAAAACCATTCCCTGCAAAATAAATAGCACTGCCGCTCGCATCTACTTCATAATTGGCTTGTCCGCGACCTTGTCCTAAGCGGGCAGTATATGCACCAATTTCAGTTTGTACCGTCATATCTGCACCTGCATAACGATTACTGTTATTGCTAGCCAGAATGTTATAACCGTAACCCGTCCCTAATGGAATTGGTTTAGTAAATTGCAACAAATCTTGTACTTGATGATTTTGCCAAGTGGTTGAATTATTAACGTAATAATTAACATCTGGAGCAAAAACTAAAGTAAGAAATGCTTGATTTGTTTGTGAGTTTCGTAAATCTCCCACAAAACCCAAACTTAGAGAAATATTTTTAAATAAATTATGCGTATAGGTAGCTGTCAATAATCGCGCTGTCGGTATGTTGGATATCCCATTCTCGGTATTAAAATTGCGGCTATTCACCATGGTAAAACTGGTACTCAATGATCCATAATTTTCTAAACTGTAACCTAAAAATAATTGATTCACGACACTCGGTGGTGAGGTATTAGGTTGTGTACCTAGTTGAATATAATTTAAAGTAGTTAAGCTTGTATTAAAACCATAACTTAGTTTTGGACCTTGACGAATAAAACCTAAACCTAACAAACCTCCACCACCTGAATTATTGTGTCCGCCTGCCACAGCAACAGACGCTACGCCATAGTTATTCAATAAATAATTAGCAGAAAAACCTAAGGTTTGCTGATCAAATAATAGTTCGGCATGCCCACCTAAGGTTAAGTTGTCCGTAATGCCACGTTGATAAGTTGCTACAGCTAAAAAACGTCCATAATCATTGCTATTCACACCATAATTATCACGAACAAATCCGGCTTCATAGGAAAAATCAACTAAATTGGGTTTCAGCAATTGCGGACTTGCATAATAGGAAAAACTCACAACCTTGCTACGACCGAGCAAATCTTGTGTAACCACATTTACATCACCCGCTCCAGAAATAACCGGAATATTATTAAATATATAAGGGCCATTATTAACTATTTGCTGTTGATTTAAAATACTATTCACAAAAACATCTACGGAACTGGGAATAGCGGCTTCCCCTTTATATCCAGGTAGTGGAAACGTCACTAAATTAGGTTGGGTATTAAAATTTGTCGCGTATTGAATACCGGCAAAACGTGATGCACCACTCCAATACGTAGAACTTGTAATCGCATCACCAAAACGCCAACGTGCAATTTTTTCTGGTTGGTCTAATGTCCAGGTGGTATTTAATCGCACTAATTTACTGGATTGATTCGTTAAAAGCGTAATGTTATTTGCGTATTTGTTATATGCGAGCACATCTGCAGTTCCAACCCCCAAACGATTAAATAATCCTAAGCCCATTAATGCCGAAAGATTAGTTTGATTGATTCCAGGATAATTATTTCTTAAGGCTACAGCATCATAATTAAGATAGGCGCCAGGATCTTTTGGACGTAACGCGCCTAAACGTTTACTATAAGGATCAAAGGTTTGGGTAACAAATAATTCTGGGGGTGCAGATAAAGTTAGCTGCATCGCATACTGATCTAATTGATAATGAAGACCAGGATACCAATCCAGTTTATATAAATGATATCGATCATAGTTTAAAGGAGAGTGATAAGTAAATTGCATCTTCCATTGGCGTAAATCATTTTCTTCAACCCAGATTTGGCCAGATGGATCTTTATAACACTGAGCTACGCCCGGCAATAATGTCCCATTAAGCTTTATTTCAAGCAACATGGGAATGACTGAAATTTTAGCTTTTTCTTTGGGTACTTGTTTTATTGAAGATTTTCTTCCTAGCTTTGCGTTACTATCTATGCTGATTAAAGAAAAAATTATAAAACATACAATTAATAAAAATTTAGATCCTATGCAAAGCTGATTTTTTATAGTGTCCATTAATATTTGACTGAATATCCGTATAATTAATATTAGAATCGTCTTTAACTATCCAAGAATAAGAACAACCTGGTAAAACATATGTAAAAGTTGAATGTTTTTTCATTAAATGTTTTTGCGGCCGATCAGGCAATAATTGCCATTGATTTAAAAATAAAGAAATATTGCCATCATTATATAAATTCAATTTCATATGGTGTGCATCTAAAACTTTGATTGACCAAACTGCATTCTCAACCATATGCAACGGCTGTATAAATAAAGGGAGAGAGATATCCATTAAAAAATACAAGGTTTGGCCTAATTTTTTTTGTCTTAGTGGCTGCACTTCTTTTAAATGCATTCGATAAGTTTTTTGCACTGTATTGTATGTAGGATGTCTTAAAGCAAAACGAATAATTTGGGTTTTATGTGCCGGTAAGACAAATAAGGGTGGAGTAAGCAAGATGTCATGTGAAATCTTATAAATATCTTTACACTTAGGGCTTTGTTGCCAGTCAAGTAAACTTAATTGTAATATACTACTTTCATCACTTCGATTAGTAACTCTAAGCACGCCTATCCTTTGAGTAGGAGATAAAGAAAGCTGAACTGGCGTAACTTCTAAAACGTTAGCACTAACATCTGAAATTAATAAGACAGCTAGAATACCAAAACTAGCAATATAGTACTTTATTTTCATTCTTAATTGATCCCTTACAATCCTTTTTATAAATAGATAACTATTAAGCGTTTAATTAATAAATCAATTAGCATAATAAGTACCATTTATATGTTCGTCAGGATACTTTAAACAGAATAATGTCAGTAAGTAACGGTTATTAGTACAGTGTCATTATAACTACCTGTCGCAGGAACTGCACCGGCAGCTATTCGCCCATAGACTGTAGATAATTGAACCGCTCCATTACCTGTCAAATTTACTGTATCAGTGGGTGGAGTATTTCCCCAATTTATTGTGCGCGCTGGATCTTGAAAAAGTCTATAGCCAAGTGTTCCCGAAGGTGTTCCTGTCATAACCCTGTTAGTAATAGTTGCGCCACTACCTGTTCCGGCATTTAAGCCAATGGTATATGCAGTACCATTATTACAAGTCACCTCGATGCTACCCGTCGCATCGTTTTGAGCTCCCGAATAGTTACCAAAGTTTACTGAAATAATATTACCAAAGATACAAGTTGCATTCACTGTTGCGTTAACGGGTAAATTTGCCGTTACTGTCGCAGCAAATGCAACTGGATTGAAAAATATAATTAACAATACAAAAAAAGCATTTTGTGCTCTAAACATAATCGATTTCCTTATCAAATAAAGATCCTATAGCACATAAAGAGAATATAATGCTTTATTAAAGTGATCAAGTTTAAATTAACTTAATCCTGGTCTATAAAATAATCAAATAACCACTTAACTTATATTAAAATGTTATAAACAGGGTCACTCGATCTAAATAAGTACCTGCCATCACCGCTTGATTACTAGGAATTTCTCCGTAAATAGTAATCACTTCGGCAAATCCAGTTGCTGTTTGATGCAAAGTATTTTGGCCTATTACTGTTCCATACTTATTTTGATGACCGGCATCTTGGAATAAACCATAATTTAATAATTGATTTCCACCTTGTTTGGTTAGTAATCGATGATTTTCTGTTGCACCTGCACCTTGCCCCCTGTCAATCCCTATATCATAGGCTAAGTTAGGTATACAGGTTATTGTCACTGTACCTGTTGCATAATCCGGATTAGAATTGAATGAATAATAATTAGGAAATCTCATATCTGAGACAGATCCAAATGTACAATTTGCTCCGCCACCAACGGTCGCCATAACTCCTAAAGTATTATTTATAGTTACACCTATTACATCTTGGAAAACTAAAAAAAACAAAATACTGATTGAAAATTTAATGAAGCAACGCATATCCCCCCCTAAGACCTAAAGCTTTTTATGGTTTTTTTCTATGCGTTTTTTATTTGAATTAACTGTTTACCTGCTTAGGTCGCTTATATAAATATTTGGAATAAATTATAATCGTTAATTTATTCTAGTGAATATTTACCGATTTAACGAATAAGGCTAAGTTTTATGCTTGAAAAAATAACGAGTGAGAATAACTCTATCGATCTCATCGATCTTGGTCTCATTCGAACCAGTGGTAAAGATGCTAAGCAGTTCTTACAAGGCCAATTAACTTGTGATTTAGAGGAAATCAGTGCAGAACAAAGTCGATTAGGTGCACATTGTGATATCAAAGGACGCGTAATTGCTAGTTTTCGTTTATTTTTTTACCAAAATAACTACTACTTTTTATTGCCGCTCAATATGTTGTCACTTTTATTAGCTTCCTTACAAAAATATGCGGTTTTTTCAAAAGTAACGTTAACGGATGTCAGTAAAGATTGGCAAAAAATTGGACTTTATGGCCCTTTTTTTAAAGGTTTACTAAATGATCAGAAATTATACATAGCGAAGGAAAATGAAGTTACAGAGTTTAATAATACGCTAAGTCTATCTATTCCAGGACCTACGCCGCGCATTATTTTGCTAGTGCCTACTTCTGAACCCATTGGGTTTATCGATGCGCTTGAGCAACAGAATATCGATCACTGGCACTTACTAGATATCATGGCTGGCATTCCTACTATTTATCCCGAAACCAGTAGTCAATTTACACCACATCAACTGAACTTCCCGCAGATACACGGCGTGAGCTTTAACAAAGGTTGTTATATAGGTCAAGAAATCATCGCTCGAATACATTATTTAGGAAAATCCAAAAGTCGTCTTTATCGAGTAAGCTTTCAAGCTAATAATCCACCCTTACCAGGCACCACTCTATTTGACAGTAATCAAAAGATCGAAAAAGGCACTCTGATTATGTGCGCTAAGGAGCAGGGTAATTGTTATCAGGCCTTGACATGTTTGCAAACTCAAGCTATTTCCCATAGTATCAGACTAGGTAGTCCTGAAGGTCCATTACTACACTTTTTAGAACTGCCTTATTCTATTAACTAGAACTAACAATATGCTTACAACACAAAAAAAAATATTAGCTTTTATTCTGCTGTTAGGTATCAGTGCTAGTGTATTAGCCAATGTTCCCCCTACTAATGCCAACGCTCCTTCTGCAACATTGAGCAACCCCCAAAGCAAAGCTATCGAATTTGCGAGACAAGCCGGGGCTATAGCTGGTATCGCTCAGGCCTGCGGTGAAAATTTAGGAGATTTTTCTGCAAGAATAAACGAAGCCATAAATAAGTTATCTAGTGATCCTTCTGATCTAGCAGCAGCTTCTTTGGTTTATCAACGCATTAGCCAGGAAGCGAAAATAGCTGAAAGTAAAAACCAATCTATCCCTTGCATGAAGGTACTACAGGATTTTCGAAATTTACCGATTATGCAATCTGACTATAAAACCACGGTTATCGAGCAACTTAACCCAGCTGGTCCATAAATAATCTTTATTTACATCTCTAATTGTTGTGAGCTCGATTCCCGGATAAAAAATAACGAAAATAGAGATAATAGAAGGTAGATGGGTAATATACTTAATGCATGTCGGTATTCTATTGTTGAAAAGTAATGCACACCGGATATCAATTTGCCATGCGAATCACCATCTAATAACTTCCCTATCAATGGCTGAGTTAATGCACTGAAAATAATATCGCCGGTATTTATTAAGGCGATTATTGTCGCTGCAACAGTTATTTTATTTAATTCTCTTCCCAATGCAAAACCTAGCATAAATGCACCGGTGCTAAAACCAAAAATAAATAACAACGTTCCCAACAACCAAAGTGGAAAACTCATATAGATAATCAAGGTGATGCAAACCAAAGCTACAAAAGCATTAATCAACATTACCGGACGTCGTTTGTTTATCCGATCCGACCATAAACCTATTAATGGACTACCAAAAGCTAAACCTAAAAAAATAAAAGAAGCCAAAAGAGCTGCTTGGGTATGCGAAACCTGATAAGTTTCTTTTAGGAAGGGAATACACCATAGTCCGGCAAAACTATCGATGGGTGAAAAAGCCAATCCACTATAAAAGGTAATTAACCAGTTTTGTTTACTAGTCAATACCATCCACACATCATGGAACGAAAATTTTTCACTTATTCCAGCTTCGCTGACTGCTCCTACCGGGTTATCACGCACAATTAAGTAAAATAAAACTGCTAAAATAAGTCCGCTCACAGCACACATATACAAACTCTGCCGCCAACCCAAAACACTAACCGCAAAGGACAATGGCACCTGGCCTGCAACTGCACCTAACATCGCAGCTGTAGCTAACAAGCCACCAACAAATGCAAATTGATTGGGTTTGAACCAAAGGCTAGTCATCTTCATATAACTAACTGTGGCAAAAGCCGCTCCAACCCCCATTAATGCCCTAGCCCAATTCGCTATATTTAAAGTATGTGCCTTAGAAAAAATATAAATTCCGGCTGCACATATAAAAATAGCTATTGCAGTTAATAAACGTGGACTATAACGGTCGAGTAAAACACCCACAAAAAGTTGGGCTATCAAAAAAGAATAAAAAAAACTCGCAGCTAAATTACCTAAACCGGTACCTTGTATCTGAAATACACGCATCAGGTCGTCGGTCATAATGCTGGGAGAGACTTGTAAAATGTATTTATAAAACAAAAATGCAGCAGCTAGAGCAATGACTAACCAAGGATACAATCGGTGAGTGGTAAAATGTTTCTTTTCTATAGACATGACGTGCTAAACCTTAAAATTTATTTAGCGCGACATTATGGCATTATTAGGCAATTTTTGCACACCTTATCACAGTCACAGGACATTCTACAAAAATCTTAACACTAAAAAGAGGTTCGCAAATTAAATTAAAAGTAGCATAAGCGAGGATAAAAAAATCTCAGGATCAAATTGATAGTACAAATTTAAAAAAATAAGCATTAAATTATTAAACCTCTTAAATTTATTGATTCGCAAATTAAAGTCTCGGCGTATAATACGATTCATTTCAGCCCCGGTGGCACAGTTGGAAAGCGCGGTCCCCTCCTAAGGGACAGGTCGCCGGTTCGAATCCGGCCTGGGGCACCAACATTTGCAAGAAGATGAACAAGCGACTAGGCTTTTGCTAAGAGGTCTAATGAATATTTTATCGATACAATCCCATGTCAGTTACGGTTATGTAGGTAACAAAGCGGCGACTTTCCCCTTACAAGCGATGGGATTTGATGTGTGGCCTGTTAATACGGTGCAATTTTCCAACCATACAGGCTATGGTCATTGGCAAGGTGATATTTGCACTGCTGAGCAGGTACGTGCCGTCATACAGGGTTTAGTTTCCTTAGATTTAGCAAAACAATGCGATGCAATTTTATCTGGTTATATTGGTGATAAAGAAATTGGCCAAGTTATTGTGGAAACCGTACAACAATTTCAACAAGCCAATCCTAAACTCATTTATCTCTGTGATCCAGTTATGGCTACGCCGAATGGTAAAGCCTGTTTTGTTAAACCAGATATTCCCAATTTCTTTCGTACCCAAATTTTATCCATTGCTAGCATTATTTCACCCAATCATTTTGAAGCGGAATATTTATACGGAAAAAAAATTAATAATTTAAATGACTTAAAACAAGCTGCACATTTTTTTCATAATCAAGGAATACTTATTGTCATCATAACCAGCCTAAATTTAAAAGAAAAAACTATATCAAACTCGAATAAACTCATTGCTTTTCTCTCAAGCAAACAAGGACAATGGTACGCTACAATTTCTATTCCAAGCATTTCTGCAACAATCAACGGCAGTGGGGATCTTTTTTCGGCACTGTATTTAGGTCATTTTTTGTTAACTAAAAACGCTTTAACTGCTTTCAGTTTAGCGTTAAATAAAACCCATCAAGTAATTCAAGCCACTTATGCAGCAAATCGCTGCGAATTAAAAATTATTGGTAATGATTATAAGCAAGCAGCTCCAGATTATGTTATGCTACAACAGATAGAATAACAGGAAGTTACAATGAAAGATTATCGTTTTTATTTATGGATAGCCTATCTCTCAACAGCTACTGTTCTTTTAATTAATCTGCTAACTCCTTTAATTCGTTATTATAAGTTATTTAAGAAAAAGCGAAGCATTACGTCATTAATCACAAAAAAATAATGTTAAAAATTTGGCAGAAAAAAAATTTTTTGGGCTATTTGCTTTGGCCATTATCGTTTATTTACCGTATTTTTATTTTTGTACGCCGTAAATTTTATCAATTCCATTTTTTAAAAATAAATTACCTCTCAATACCCGTTATCGTCGTTGGAAATATTACCATTGGGGGAACAGGCAAAACACCCGTTGTCATCGCATTAGCTCTTTTTTTAAAAGAAAAAGGTTGGCGGCCAGGTATTATCAGCCGCGGCTATGGCGGTAACACTAAGCATTTTCCCTGCTTAGTACATCAAAACAGTAATGCTCGTGAGGTGGGTGATGAACCTATTTTAATTGCACAACATACAGGATGTCCCACCATCATCGATCCTGATCGCAGTCGCGGCGCTAAGAGTTTACTGAAGCGTTCCAATTGCAACATTGTCATTAGTGATGATGGTCTACAGCACTTAAGCTTTGGTAGAGATATAGAAATTGTCGTCGTCGATGGCGAAAGACGTTTTGGGAATAACTTTTGTTTACCCGCAGGCCCCTTACGTGAACCTGTTTCACGTTTAAGTTCAGTTGATTTTGTTATAAGCAAAGGAATCGCTCAAACCAATGAATTTAAACTATGTTTAATTCCAGATTATTTTTACCAACTAATTCAAACTAAAAATAAACAATCGAAAGAATATTTTTTTGAAAAAAAAGTGCATGCCGTGGCTGGCATAGGAAATCCCGATCAATTTTTTAAAGCCATACGTAAACTAGGTCTTAACATCGTTGAGCACCCCTTCCCCGATCATTATCTATTTAAACCGCGTGATTTCAATTACGGGAATGATGCCATTATTGTAATGACTGAGAAAGATGCAGTAAAATGCGTAGGTTTTGTTGATGCCAGACTTTGGTGTTTAAGAACCAAAACAGCGTTAGACAATAATTTTCTAAATACTATATTAAATCGAATTAATTTAATAAATGAAAATCTAAAATCTTCTTCAAGCTAGTTTTTATATCTATATGTGGTTGCCAATCAAGTTGTTGTTGCGCACGTTTAATCGATGGCATACGACGTTCCACATCTTGATAACCTTTTCCATAATAATTATCTGAATTTATAGTCTGTAATTCTACTTGTGCAGCATAATTTGTATAATCTGCGTAAGTTTTAATTAACTCTAATAATAATTCAGCGAGTTCACGGATAGAAATATCGTTTTCCGGATTACCAACGTTAAAAATAGCTTTTTCTGCGCATCCATTTTTATTTGCAATGATTTTTAATAAGCATCCTATCCCGTCGTCAATATCAATAAAGCTACGTCGTTGTTGTCCTCCATTCACTAATTGAATGGCTTCCCCACGTAATATATTTCCAATAAATTGACTGACAACTCGTGAGCTTCCTGGCTTAGGATTATGTGGATCATCAAGCTTAGGGCCTAACCAATTGAATGGTCTAAAAAGCGTATAGCTTAATTCATTCTTTAGACCATAAGCATGAATCACTCTATCTAGTAGTTGTTTACTGCAAGAATATATCCAACGTGGTTTATTAATGGGCCCTAGCACAAAATTACTTGTTTCTTCATCAAATGCTTCATCAGTGCACATCCCATATACTTCAGAAGTCGAGGGAAAAACTACACGTTTTTGATGTTTAACGCACAAACGAATAATTTTTAAATTGGCTTCAAAATCAAGTTCAAAAATACCTAAGGGATTTTTCACATAACTTGCAGGCGTGGCGATTGCAACTAAAGGCAGGACTACATCACACTGTTGAATCTGTTGTTCGATCCATACTATTTCATGATTTAGGTCACCTTTTTTAAAGGTGAGTCGTTGGTGTTTAAGGAACTCACTGATTTTATTTTCGCTTAAATCCAATCCAATTAACTGCCAATCTGTTTTTCCTAAACAATGCTCCAATAGGCTGCTGCCAATAAAGCCATTGATCCCAAGAATTAATACTTTTAAACTCATATTTTACTACTTGTGTTAAAAATGCATTTCTTATATTTACTTTTCATTCGTCTCATCAACAATCTTTCTAATAACATAGCGGGGACGGTGACGTACTTCTTGATAAATACGTCCAATATATTCCCCCATAATACCTAGACCCATCAGCATTATACCCATTATAAAAAAAACTATCGCAAACAACGTAAACACACCTTCCACTTCTGGGCCGATAATAATCCGCCGTAAAAGCAAATATACAACAAAAAAACTACTTAAAATGGAAATAAACAATCCCAACATAGTAAAAATCTGTAAGGGTAATAGTGTAAAACTAGTCATCCAATCAAAATTTAAGCGTAACAAGCGGTAAAGATTATATTTAGACTCACCCAACTTACGAGCATCGTGTCCGACTTCAATTTCGGTAGGAGATATAGAAAGTCTATAGGCTTGTGCTGGAATAAATAAAGAAGTTTCCTTGCTCGCAATCATCAAATCAACGAGTGAACGGCGATAGGCTCTTAACATACATCCTTGATCACTTAAACGAATTTTAGTCATTTTATAGCGTAACCAATTATTTAATCTGGAGGCGTAACGTCGGAAAAAAGTATCTTGTCGATTTTTCCTTATTCCACCAACATAATCATGACCTTCTTCAATAAGTTGTATCAAATGAGAGATTTCTTCTGGTGGATTTTGTAGATCAGCATCTAAGGTAATAATAATTTCTCCTCTTACCCGCTCTAAACCTGCCATTAAAGCCATGTGCTGACCAAAGTTACCATTAAAATGAATAATTCGAATTTGTTCTGGTCGTCTTTTTTGTAATTCATTAAGTCGTTCAAAAGAATCATCCTGACTACCATCGTTTACTAAAATGATCTCGTAAGTCTTACCTGATATATCTAAGCTTGAAATTAAGCGCTGGTATAACTGTTCTAGGTTTTCAGACTCATTATAAACAGGGATAACCACACTGATATAAGGTTTGTTCATTTTTTCTTTATCCTCTTTTAATCATTAGTATTACATCTTAAGATGATTACTTAATAAAACATCTTGGTCAGTTTGTGCAAGCAAATAAACAGTGGGTTTTTTTGATTGTTTAAATTGTTGATATATTTCTTTATTAGTTACCATATAAACGTGTTCATGACTATTCCAAAGGGGCCAAAAGTTAGCATCTTTTAACATCCAAGCATTGGTATCCTGATGTTGCATACCAAAGATTAACTCCCCGCCGACATTAACTGCAAATACCCGTTGATTTAAATAAAAAGGTAAATCTTGATAATATTCGTAGTACGCAACTACTTTATCCTTTGGTTTTAATAAAGGTTTGAGCATAGCAACTAAAGGTTTTATAGATCGCGTATCGAACTGGGGAATACTGATAGAAACAATCAGAAAACTAATTACACTTCCTATTGTTAAGATTGTAAATGCCATTTTAGATTTTTTACGTAAAATAAAGCAACTCGCTACTATGCTATTTAATAGAAAAACAGTATATCCCGTAGTTAAAAAAAATTTAGCAGTTTGAGAGAGCGTTGTAGAAGGATCATTTACTAAACATACAAGACCTACAATTCCTAAACCTAGCCATAGCAAAGGTACAACTAAATATCCCCATTTAATATCATTGAAACGCTGCCAATGGGTAGAAAGATAATGCCCGGTTAACAAAGCCAAACCAGGAAATATGGGTAAAATATACGGAATTAATTTGGAATGTGAAAAAGAAAAGAAAATAAAAATTATTCCTATCCAGAGTAAAAGGAAAATAGAATTATTTTTTTCTTTAAACTGTTGATAATTTCGGGGAAAGTGACCGGCTACGGCTTGAGGCAAAAAACATACCCAAGGTAAAAATCCAGCAATAAAAATTGGAATAAAAAACCAATCGGGTTGGTAACGTTGTGCTATTAAAGTGGAGTAACGCAAAAATTGTTGATCAATAAAATAGAATTGAAAAAACTCAGGATTCCTGGACTGCACTAAAATATGCCATGGCAAAACTATTAATAAAAATAATAAAATTCCACTCGGAAGATAACATTCTTTCAGTAAACGCCATTGATTAGTTAATAAGACCCAAAGCCCAATAATCATAGTTGGAAATATGATGCCGATAAGCCCTTTGGTGAGCACTGCTAGCCCAGCAAGCATATAAGCACTATAAAATAAAAAACGACGGCCTAAACTTGGGGATTGATTGCTGGCAACTAAAAAAGCTAACAAACCTCCAGATAAACAGACCGATAAAGTCATATCGAGCGTTACCATTCGTGCTAATGCAAAATATAGAAGACTGGAAGCAAGAATAATGGCGCTTAATAGTCCCGCTCGCCTTTCAAAAAGAATTCGACCCGATGCATAAACTAACAAGCAACCTAATACTGCCATAATAGCGTTAGGTAAACGAACCGTCCATTCACTGATAGGTGCAAAATAATGATTTGTTTTAGACCTATTCAATGCATATTCTGCTTGGATAATCCATGGATTTAAAACTTTAATTGCGCCGGCTTGTAACCAGTAAAATAAGGGTGGTTTTTCAAAATATTTGATCCCGTTCAGATGGGGAGTTACGAAATCATGTCTAACCAACATTTCGCGTGGAATTTCAGCGTATCTACCTTCATCAGGTACACTTAGCGGTCTTGTTCCTAAAAATAAACTGAATATTAAACCAATACCCACTGCCAGTAAGATTAAATCAAAGCACCAGCTTCCTTTATTGGACTTAGCTTGAATGATCGACATGCTTATCACTGCCTATTTTGGATAGGGGTTGAGAAATGGCCCTATTACTATAATAATAGGCCAAATTTATAACGGTTCTGGAGAGGAAAAGCAATGCAAAAACAAAAGATCGCGGTAATTTTGTCCGGATGTGGCGCCCTAGATGGCAGTGAGGTCCATGAAGCTGTACTTAGCTTATTTGCTTTAGACCGTGCTGAATTACCTTATCAATGTTTAGCTCCTAATATACCTCAAACTCGCGTAGTTAATATGGCCGATGGTAAAACCCAGGAACATGCGCATAGAAATATATTGGAAGAATCTGCACGTATTGCGCGTGGAAAAATTAAAGATATTGTCTCGGCTAACCCTAATGACTATACCGCTATGATCTTTCCAGGTGGTTTTGGTGCCGCATTAAATCTGTGTAATTTTGGTTTGAATAAAGAAAATTATTCGGTACAAAAGGATGTTTTTAAATTTGCTAAAGCGATAGTAGAAACAAAAAAACCTGCGGGATTTATTTGTATTGCACCCGTTTTAGCCCCAAAGCTTTACCCAACCGGTATTAAAATAACCATTGGCAATGATAAAGCTACTGCAGAGATATTAGAAAAGTTGGGTGCTCAACATATTCCATGTGCTGCTACAGATTGTGTCGTGGATAAAACCCATAAATTAATCAGCACGCCCGCCTATATGTTAGCCCGTTCAATTAAAGAAGTAGCGATAGGTATTGAATGCTTAGTAAATGAACTATCCCTAATGTTGAACACATAATCTCATTACCCCATGAATAAATTTCTAAGACCAATACGTAGCTTTGTGCATCGTCAAAAAAAATTAAGCAAGAGTCAACAGCTGGCTTTTTCGTCTTTATCTAATCAGAAAATATTAGCCAAATTAGATTTTAAAAACCTATTTCAACGAGAAGCATACACTGTACTAGAAATTGGTTTTGGTATGGGTGATAGTTTGTTGCAACAAGCCTTACAGTATCCAGAAAATAATTATTTGGGAATTGAAGTTCATCGTCCTGGAATCGCATTAATACTAAAACAAATCGAAAAACTTAAACTTAACAATATTAAAGTTTTTTATGCCGATGCCACAGAAATTTTAGCTCATTCCTTTCCTAAACATAGCTTAGATTTAGTGCAAATCTTTTTTCCAGATCCTTGGCCGAAAACTCGGCATCATAAACGACGATTAATACAAGCAAAATTTATTGCATTATTACATAAAAAACTTAAATTAAATGGCAAATTACATCTTGCTACAGATTGGCAAGATTACGCTCAACATATGTTAAAAATCATGGAAAGTGCATCTGAATGGCAAAATACGGTTGAGAAAAATCAATTTACGCCCAGACCATCCACCAGACCAATGACTAAATTTGAAAAACGCGGTCAAGAATTAGGTCATTCAATCTGGGATCTGGTTTTTGTTACACTTTAATTTTAAAATATTTACTGCAATTGGATTTTTGGCATGACACCACGAAAATGAGCAGCCGAAATATATTTAAGAACCATGAGAATTGTAAATTTAGAGACAACATAGACAAAATGCAAGCGCGAAGAATTCTGAAGCTTAATCATTCATAAACATAGCAAGCAAGTCATTATAAAACCGTTTACCAAATTCTGTCGTTTCCATTGCAAACCCATCATATGTGAGTAAACCTTGTTGCTGCGCTTTGTGTAAAATAGGCTGAATATTTGATAAAGGTAATCCTGTTCGCTGCTGAAATAGTTCCACTGGAATTTTTTGATACAGTCTTAATGCATTTATCATAAATTCGAAAGGCAATTCTTCAGCTATAATAAATTTTTCTTCAGCTAAAAAATTATTTTTTTGTGCTAAATATGCTTTTGGATTCTTTTGCTTCCAAACACGCCTAATAGTCCTTTTTTTGTTATCAGTTATTTTACTGTGCGCGCCTGCCCCGATGCCTAAATAATCACCAAACTCCCAATAATTAAGATTGTGTAAGCAATTGTATCTATCTTTACTGAAAGCAGAAATTTCATAGTGCTTATATGCTTTTTGTTTAAAAATTTCTTCACCTCGATCTTGTAATTCTCCCATCGTTTCTTCTAGTGGTAATTGCGGCGGTCTTTGGTAAAAATAGGTATTCGGTTCAATAGTCAACTGATACCAAGAAATATGCGTCGGCTCCAACGAAAAAGCAATCTGCAAATCCTCCAGACCTTCAATTACAGTCTGGTTCGGCAAACCATGCATCAGATCGAGATTGATATTAGTAAATCCAGCTGTTTTAGCTGCTGAGACGGCTTTAATCGCTTCATTTCCATCATGAATACGACCAAGGATTTTCAATTTTTCAGTAGAAAAACTTTGTATGCCTAATGAAAGTCGATTAATACCTGCTTCACGATAACCATAAAAACGTTGATATTCTACGGTACCCGGATTGGCTTCCAAGGTAATTTCGATAGCCTCAGAAAATTCTAAACGTTGGGCTAGTTCTACCAGTAAATACTTAAGCGTAGCGGGTGAAAATAAACTGGGGGTACCTCCGCCCATAAAAATACTGGTGATCGGTCGATCGCATAGATTATCGAGATCTTGCTCTAAATCTAAAAGCAACATGTTTACATAATTTATTTCTGGTAAATCAGTTATTAAAGTATGTGAATTAAAATCACAATAAGGACATTTTCGTATACACCAAGGAAAATGAATATATAGAGACAAAGGTGGCAGTGTTAACATACATACTTTAGATATGGGAAAAATACAAATTTGTCTTATATAAAAATTCGATTATCCCATTTTTTTCATGTTTTAAAAAAATATTATTTAATTGTTCTATCATAAACTTATATTTTGCATGCTCAGGTCCTGGAATAAATGACATGGATAGTAACCTGCCTTGAAATCCTTCCCAATCAAATTGCTGAACGTTTCTAAATGATGCGGTTTTTATAGTATGACCCTTAAAAAAACTATCCATAGCCACTTTATCTAATTTTTTAGCATTCGAACTAGCATAATCATTGCCATACTTCAACAATAAACTTTCATAATCGCATATAAGCGGAGATTGGATATCTCGAACATTCCAGACCAACACTACCCATGCCTTAGGTTTGGCAATACGTTTAAATTCTCGTTTGGTTTTTTCCACATCAAACCAATGAAAAGCAGTGCCCACAGTTATAAAATCCATACTTGCATTCTCTAAATGCGTCGCTTCTGCCGTACCGGAAATTGAATGAAATTGAGAATATTGTGTTAAATAATCCTCTCCCGCTTCTCTCATTGCTTGATTAGGTTCAACACCGTACACTTTATTGCCATAATCGAGAAATAATTTAGCCAGAAGCCCCGTACCAGAACCAATATCAGCAATGACACTTTTTTTGCTTAAATCACATTCGCTAACGAGCAATTCCAATATTTCTATCGGATAAGAAGGTCGATATTTAAGATAATGTTGTACCGTCTTAGTAAAAGGTTCAATAAATTTATCGGCCATTTAAAAGTTCCCAATATTGGTTTTTTTCTAAATTATATCATTGGTAAGCTTAATTTTTGCTTTATTATAAAAAAGTCTTTCCAAGGATCATGTTTGAGCTTAGCTAATCGTTGCGGCAAGTTTTTCACCGTGAAAGTGTCGGATTTAATTCGTGTCGTTAATTCATGCCAATTTAAAGGGGTGGCCACAGCTGCATTCGCCCTAATCCGAGTTGAATACGGGGCAATGCTGCTGGCGCCGCGTTGATTTCGCAGGTAATCAACAAAAATCTTCCCTTTGCGCTTGGCTTTACTCATATTTGCAACCAAGAGCTGAGGATTCTGCATTACCAAATATTGCGTAAATGTATGGGCAAATACTTTTACTTTGTCCCAACTATAGAGCCGTTTAATGGGAATAACGACATGCAATCCTTTACTACCGGTCGTTTTAACAAAACTCTTCAAGTTAATCTTCTGCAAATTATCTTTGACAAAATAAGCGGCCTCAATAATCTTTTTCCATTCGGTATCCAATCCAGGATCAAGATCGAAGGTAATAAAATCAGGCTTTTCTATTTTATCAATTTGACTTGCCCAAGGATGAATTTCTAAAACACCTAGTTGTATCAATTCCATTAAACCAAGTTTATTTTTAATATACAGATACGGTTCTGATTTATTCGTTTTATCTGACAAACTTATCGCATACAGATTTTCGGTCTTTGAGGTTAAATGCCTTTGATAAAAACATTTTTTCTTTTCCCCATTAGGACAACGCAGCAGTGTTAATGGTCGTTGCAAAATATAAGGTAGTATCCATTCTGCTATTTGATTGTAGTAATTTGCCAAATCTAATTTTGTTATATTTACATCGGGATATAATAATTTATCAGGATGAGATAAATTAAATTTTGTTTTTGGACACTTATTTTTTTTTATTGATATTTTGTTTGTATTTAATTTACCCATTTTCTACATTACTCCTTAATAATTTCATTGGGTTTTTTATCATTGCGTAATCCTTTAAAACTAGGATGACGTAAAACCCCCGCCCGCGTCCATTCAGTAAATTCTACTTCAACAACTATTTTAGGGAGAACCCAAGTCACTTGACCTAAAGATCGTGGCACAATCTTAAAAGGAGCCTTATTCGTTTTATATTTATTTAACAATTTTCTAATGCTTTTTAAAGAATTTTCGTTAAATCCAGTTCCCACTTTGCCACAATAAAGTAATTGACTTCTTTTGTCGTATATCGCTAGTACTAAGGAGGCAAAATGATGTCGGTTTCCATTTCCTGGAGTAAATCCTATGACTAAAAATTCTTGGCGTTTGCTACATTTTATTTTGAGCCAATTTCTATTCCTCCCTGATATATACGGGCTGAATTTATTTTTAGATACAATACCTTCCAGCCTTTTTTTACAGGCTTTTTTAAAAAAGATATTGCCGGCATTTCCATCGATGTGATTGCTAAATATTAATTTATTATTATTTAAAGGAATTAATTTTCTTAATAATTTTTTACGTTCTTCTAAAGCACAATGACTTAAATCTTTACCTTGGTAATAAATTAAGTCAAAAACAACATAACTTAATATGAATTTTTCCTTTTTATTGATAGAATTAGATAATAATTGAAAGTCAGATTTTTTTTTTCGATTTAAAGCAATAACTTCTCCGTCAAGAATCGCAGATTGTAAATTCAGTTTTTTAATTTCTAGTTGCAACTCTTTAAATTTTTCAGTCCAATCTTTTTGATTTCGAGTCAAAAACTTTATTTTTTTATCTTTAATAAAGCAAAGCAAACGATAGCCATCAAATTTCACTTCATGTAACCATTCATCTCCGATGGGTGGTTTTTTAACCAATGTGGCTAATTCCGGATGAATAGAATTAGGCATAGATTTTTTTTTGGCTTTGTCTAGTTCAACATTTTTTGAAATTTTAGTTAATTTAGATTTTTCAGGTAAATCTACTTGAAATTTTTTAGCTATTCCTTGCAAGGAGCGTCGGCTAAAGACGCTATTAGGTTTAGCTAGCGTAATATCATATTGCTGCTTGGATCGTGCATATTTATCATTTACTTTAATAAACAACCAATTTTTTGGATTAGTTTTGATTTGAACTAAATTCCAGGCTCCCTTTAATTTTTTACCTTTTAAAGTAAAGCTTAAATGACCTTTTTTATAAGCAAAATTTGCATCAGCATTTTCGCATACCCATGTACCTACATCCCACAGCATCACCGTGCCGCCACCATATTCACCTTTGGGAATGATTCCTTCAAATTTAGCATATTCAATAGGATGATCTTCAACATGTACCGCTAAACGCTTAATTGAACTATCTAAACTAGGTCCTTTGGGTATCGCCCAACTTTTTAAAACGCCATTTAATTCCAAACGGAGATCGTAATGCAAATGACTGGCGTCATGTTTTTGGATAATATAAATTAATTGCTTGTTTCTTTTTATGCTGCCATAGGGTTCTCTACTATGCTTAAAATTCCTTTTTTTACGATACTTTTGTAAAGACATAACCACCTACGACCGCTTTTTAGATGCTTTTTGTTTATTTCTTGCTAAGCTTTTTTTCAATAAATCCACAAAATCGATGACATTACTTTTCTTAAGCTTGGTTTTAGTTTTTTTGGAAGAAACTTTTTTATGGTGAATCTTGGCTTCTACCCATTTAGTTAAAGTTTCTCTAAATACATCGTGATAATCTTTAGGATTCCACTTACTAGCCATTCCATTAACTAATTGTTTAGCGATCTCTATTTCTTTTGCTGAAATTTTATAAGCCTTAACATTGGTTGAAGGAAATTCATACTCTGAAACTTTTCTAAGTTCCTGATGATATCTAAGCAGATTAAGCACTAATGCATTTTCATAGGGCATAAGCGCTGCTAAATATTCGCGGGTATGAATGATAACTTTAGAAATGCCAACCTTTTTAGTATCTTTTAAGATTTCACGCAATAAAACATAAGCTTTTTCACCCTTCTTATCTGGAACTAAATAATAAGGTTTTTCGTAATCCATGGTATTTATGCTATTTTTGTTAACAAAAGTAACAATATCAATAGTCTTAGAATGCTCACCTGAAATAGCTTTAATATCAGATTGCTTTAATATCAAGTAATTATTATCATCATATTCATATCCCTTAGCGATATCGGTCCAAGGCACTTCTTCACCCGTATGCTCATTGATTCGTACATAGCGAATTCGTGCTTTATCACGAGAATCAATTAATTTAAATTGGATATCAAATTTTTTTTCTGCTGGATATAAAATAACCGGTATGTTGACTAAACCAAATGTAATATATCCCTTCCAAATAGGTCTTGCCATTTAATGTCCCTACCAGATTGAAAATCAATTTCTATTATATATCTAGCACATATTTACGGAACTGAATTTAAATTGAACATTTTTCGATCAATTTATCTTAAGTTATACTTTTAATTACTACTAAATGTTCGAATATTGTCGTTCATCAGTATAACTAACTCAAATTTTGATATTTTTTCTGCAAAAAGCGTTAATTTAATTTTTTTTAATTTTTATCAATAATATTTAATAAAAAATAAATAAGGTTAAATGTTTATGCTACTTCATAGTGCTGCTAGTGTTGGAGATCCGGGGCTAGTTTCTCCCCTGAAAATAGCGCTGAAGTAAAGGCGCTAGGGGCATCACATAAGATTCGCTTGCTAGCAAAAACTATATCGACCAACAAAGCGAATTATTGGGCGGATATTGTTAAAAAAAATGGAAAAAAGCCTGACTTTAACAAACAGTATGAAAAAATATCAGATCATTGGGCGTAAAATCATAAAAATTATTTATTCGGCATTTACGATAATCAACTTATTAAAGTCTCTATACGTTTGTTATCTAAGACTTCTCAGAAATTGCCAACTCCAGATAAGGTAATGAATCAACAATAACTTTGCTACTTTGTTAAGCTCAATTACACAAAATATTAATTGCCTAATATTTAATTCAAAAAAGAAGTTAATCAAACAATTTTAGGTGTTATATTGTTGCCAGATTTATTGGTCGATTATTTTGTAGTGCATTACGGCAGTTAATTAAATAATCACTTAAATATCCAAAA
Organism: Rickettsiella endosymbiont of Xylota segnis; assembly: GCF_964019545.1. NCBI lineage: Bacteria > Pseudomonadati > Pseudomonadota > Gammaproteobacteria > Legionellales > Coxiellaceae > Rickettsiella > Rickettsiella endosymbiont of Xylota segnis. The sequence continues at coordinate 1,465,269 of NZ_OZ026451.1, forward strand.
AAAAATTTATTTTTTGTCTTTCTAACAAAATATATATACAAATTTTACCCCTTTAGTCAATCAATAATGTGTTAGATGGATTATAATAATCTAACATTTTTTTGGAAGGTGGAACCAAATGCCTATGGAAAAACAACAAAGCGTTACTTTTTATGATAATGCTTTAAAAAAAGCTAAAGATGAACATTATGAGTCTGAGAAAATTATTGTAATATTTGAGGGATGTAAAAAAAAAGGCATGTCCAACCTTATAGGTAAGCTTTACAATGCCTTTTCGGAAGAAATCGATGATAGTGTCCACTCTTATATGTTGAAATTCTATGCTTTAAAGGAAAGATTTGACAATGTAAAAGGACTCTATAAGAAATTGGTGAAAGAAGGTAAACGCACTACTTTGCTAGATAATACAATAATAAAAATTTATGAAGATGGAATAAAGAACGCGGATAATACTGGAAATGTTGCGCTTGCTAAGAAACTTTCGGATGAGCTCAATGCTCTTAAGAATCCACCACAAGAGAAACAATCACACGGAGGAAATAAAGTAAAAAAAAAGAAACAATCAAATTCCTTTTCTCCGCTTGCGCAATTAAAAGACTATGAACAAAAAAAAGAATATGAAAAAGCTTCTATTTTCTATATGCAAAATATAGAAGAAGGTCCGGATACGATTGAATGCGCCAACATTATGTTGAAAATCTATGCTAAACAGAAAAATCACGAGAAAGTCCAGTACTTATTTAAGCATCTAGATGATAAAAAATGGCTAAACTTAGATAGCTACCGGACTATGCTACCTATTATTCTCAATAGTCCCGCATGTTATGATTCTATCACTTCTACTTTACAACAGTTCAAGAAATCTATCACGGATACGGGTGATTTAGCCGAAGCTGTTTATTTTTATCATAGTTATATTGAGTACCTTCGCAGCCGCAACTCAATGGAAAACAAAAACGAAATGGATATTTTAGTATCCGAGTTAAACGAGTTATGTCTGCAACTAGATAAATGTGCAGATGCAAATAGCAATGTCTTGACCCTTTGTGCTGCGTGGTTGTTGAACCATTATTATCCTAAGAAATACAAAAAACAACTATTACCTGAGGACAGTTTACGTCATGAAGAAATAAGGAAATTTAATAAAGAAGTGTTTGAAAAATTAGATGGGAACGTAACCTTACACGTAACGCCTGAAGAAGATAACCAAGTTCATGTTATTAACCACAAAGGGGAACTAATTAAGAAAATTAAAAAAACTAATGCTATCTATGACCTATTAACGGATAAACGGTTTGGGAATTATGTCATCGTTGAGTTTCTCCACGCGGTTAAACCGAGTGAAATACCCTTAGTCATTAGCTATCAGGATAAAAAATATCGGACTGATATTATCGGTGGTCCCGGGCGCCGGCATAAGCATAAAAATGATCGTTGCAAGAAGTTAATTGCTATCCCAGAAAGTGCACTTACTTGGTTTTTAGATTGTTTTTCTGGGTTGCCTGAACGGGCCTATTATGGGCAACGCTGCCTAATACCAGAGAATCATTATTCAGGAAAGCAATTGGTCGGAAGATTCCATATTGGATTAGTTAATGATGGGTATGCTTGTGGTAAGTATGTTGTCTGCGATGGATTTGGTCTAATCAAAGAAAGTCTGGCTAAAAAACTAAATATTGATTTGAATATTCAATCAACTAAAAAAACATCTTCCTATTTACCTTTTCAAGCACTACAGACTATTCCTGTACATAAAACCCAATTTTTTGATCTGTTTCAGGAAAAAGGTAAGAAGGCAACAAATGGCTTGACTCATTTCATTGAAGAGGTTACTCAAATATTAAAAAATCCCTCACCAGAAAGTTCGAAAAAAAACACATGCGAAGATAATGTCTTAGCATCGCCAGATGAATTTTTTTATTTAACTAGTACAGGGGGAATTAAAACCACTCCCTATACGATTATTCCTACACTAGGTAATGATATTTTGCTTTCCCCAGGTGAATATAAAGATGGTGATGGGATAATAGTAGGCAAATCACCGTATTCTACTAAAAGTTTAAATACAGCTAAAGTTGTTTTTGATGAAGAATTATCTAAGAAAAAAGTTTTTCAGTATACTCTCGCTGGTTTTAGCCAAGAAGGGGCCTTCCATGCTATCTATGGACAATTCGAAATAGTACCCGATACAGAATGGACTAGTTTGCATGATTGTATTTTTCCCAAAACCGACAGAAAATTAAAGCCAAGTCAAAAATTAGCCGATAAACAGCAAACAGAATCTGAGGTGATAGAATCTGTCGAACTTCATGGTGTTCTTTGTGTAACAGGAAAACCCGTTCATCCGTTAATGAAAGTACCTATTACATTAGCTAAGGCGGATGGTAATGATTTTGATGGTGATATCTATGATGTAATGTTTGCTCACGATCATTCTGAATTCTATGCTTACCTTAAAAATAAACCTGCTTCTCATTATCCGAATGAAAAGTTTGAAAGAACTTATACGCATGAGGGAATAGGAACGCTCATTGATAAATTTCCAGATTTACAACGCGATTTAATAATTCCAGCAACGGAAATTTTAAACTCGATTTGTCAATTGACAGAGAAGGAATGCGAGCAGTTAGCGAACTATATTTGCTTTGATGAGACACATTATTTGGATAAGCCATTACCAGATGTGGACAGAAAAGTTTGTAACAATGATTTCAATCTTCTTTATTTAGAAATTCAGCAAATCATTCAACATGCACTTTCCGCAGATAAAATTCAGGTTAACCAATTGCTTTACTGGCGCTTACAAGTTTATCAAAGAGCACTTTACACACTTTTTCCCAACAAATTATCCGTCCCGTATGGACATACGTTCCAAACGAAATTGAATGGCATCTACACCGAATTAGTAAAGATAGGTCAAAGAATTAAAACTATGTACCCAAATAGCCATTGTAGACACTAAATCTGAATGGTCACAGTTGGTGGATAAATGGATTGGTCTTCTTACCCAATTCAAGAATTTAATACAGCCTATAACAGAGGCATCCGATAGCCCTAATATTGTGGGCAGAAATCAACAGCTATCACTAGCTAAGCTATCAGCTTTCTTCAAAGAACAGATAAGTAGTAGTTCAGAAACACAGCATTCGCAGTCGGAAACCAGAGAGAAGGAACCACAAGGTGAGTTCTCCCCTTCAAGTACAATGGGTTTATACTAACTATTCTTTTGGTGAAAACTTGTTTTGAAAAAAATATTGACGTGTTGAAACGAGGAAAAGTGAATTAGCCGTTGGCAGGCTAATTTCATAAAGAGGAAGTTACAAAAAGATATTCGTTTAATTCAGGTGTAATGTATTTTGAAGAGAAAGCATAAGCTTCTTGAACTAAAATGGTATGTTTTGCTTGCAGGATATGATTTACAATTTGACGAATACGATTCCCTGGGGTAAAGCAAGAGCTGATAGTTGGGCAGGAGAAATGAGAAGTTTTTAGACTTATTAAGCTTTTTGGTGCTGACTCTTGAGCACGAAGTACAACTGAATATGCCAATTATATATAACTGTTTCAAACTAAATTTTACAATACAATGAGGGTGCGAGTAAGTTTCTTGGCAGGTGCCAATGTGTGGCAACCTTCGACGAATCGGCGCTACTATAAGTCGCGTGTTACTAATAAATTTTGCGGGTACCAAGGCCAAAAATTTTTGTGAGTATAGCGACTCGTTTGTTAGTAACGCAAAGACCTGCCAACAAACGTTTATCACAAACTCTTTGATTGACTTCGAACTGGCTCTTCATCTTCTGACATTTGAGAAAAATCATTTTGCTCAGCTGATACCTGAAAAAAACCTCTAGTATTCTGGAGTATTCGGCCGCTGCGAGACTCTGCTAAAGCTTCAATTGGTTGTTGATAAGCATTTATTAAATCAGCCTTTAATTCAACATCTTGCCCAGCATTTACTAAACCTAAGAAATCTGAATTTTCTTTATTACTATTATAGATACTTTTGAATTCATCGAATAAACGATCAGTCACTTTGGGTTTTATTTCGTTCCAAATAATCTCGATACCCTCTTTTAAAAGCTGTTTGAGTAACGTTATAAAAGAGTGAAAATCTTCTTTTGTTTCATATTTAGAAAGTTTTTCTAGATAATTTTTCGCTTCTTCATATACTATAATAGGAAGTTTTTGTGCCGCTATTTCTTTTGTAATAAAGTTCAGTTCAACATCAGGATGCACTCCGCACAGTTTTTCCATCAGCTTATTAAACGTGCCAGCTGAGCAAATCGGTTTATCTTTTCCTTGGCTATCAACACCATTAGCAGTTATATTATAACCACGTTGTATCTCATACAATCCCTCAATAAATAGCTGATTTGCATCTTCTTTGCAACCTTGACGGTTATCATCGTCATGCCTAGCTAGGTACGATAATGCCAATAATTGCTTGACAGTTATTTTTGAATAGGGATCAGTAAAATCCAACTGCGAAATTCTTTCAATACAGTTTTTAGCGGCTTTATTTATAAGAATATCTGTTGGTAATTTTGAAATATCATCCTTTATTGTGCTAATAATTTCTTCGACTTTGTTTTCTGGCAACTTATCTTTATAGCGGGACATTAACTTAAGAGCAGATGTTGATACTGTCTGATGAATGCTCGCCGTATGTGTGCTTTGAATATTATTTATACGTTCGCCACCATTGACCAACAGCAAAAGAAATTGTTCTATACGGTGGATGGGATCTGGTAGTGATGCAAATCTAATTAATTCTTCAAAGGTTTCTTGCGTCAAAAAATCAGTGGGTATAATATCCCATAAGTGATTATTTCCCCATCTTTCTATTCTTAATGTGAGTAGAATATTAATATTCGGTTCCAAAAGTTGGGTAAAATTCTCCTGAATTAAAAGATTAGCATCTTCAAGCTTAGATAATGCTTTAACAAGACCAGAAAGATTACTGTGTTCTTTGACCGCAGTAAAATTCTTCTGAATTAAAAGATTAGCTTCTTCAAGCTTAGATAATACTTTAACAAGACCAGAAAGATTACTGTGTTCTTTGACCGCAGTAAAATTCTCCTGAATTAAAAGATTAGCTTCTTTAAGCTTAGATAATACTTTAACAAGACCAGAAAGATTACTGTGTTCTTTGACCGCAGTAAAATTCTCCTGCGTTGAAAGATTAACTTCTTCAAGCATAAGTAATACATCAACAAGAACTGAAGGATTCTTGTGCTCTGTGATAGCATTAAAATACTCTTGCGTTAAAAGATTAACTTCTTCAAGTTTAGATAATGCCTTGACAAGAGCATAAGGACTGCTGTGTTTTTTGGCGGCATTAATATTTTTCTCCGTTGAAAGATTAATTTTTTTAAGCTCAGATAATGCCTTGACAAGATCAGAAGGTTTTTTGTGTTCTTTGACGAGATTAATATTCTCCTGTGTTAAAAGATTAATTTTTTTAAGCTCAGATAATGCCTTGACAAGATCAGAAGGTTTTTTGTGTTCTTTGACGAGATTAATATTCTCCTGTGTTAAAAGATTAATTTTTTTAAGCTCAGATAATGCCATAACAAGATCAGAAGAGTTTTCGTGTTCTTTGAAGGCATTAATATTCTGCTCAGTCAAAAGATTAGCTTCTCTAAGCTTAGATAATACCTGGCTAAGTTCAACCGGATATTTGTATTCTTTGAAGACAGTAAAGTTCTCCTGCGTCAAAAGATTAGTCTCTTTAAGCTTAGATAATGCCATAACAAGGCCAGAAGAATTCTTGTGTTCTTTGACGGCAGTAAAATTCTCCTGAGTCAAAAGATTAGTCTCTTTAAGCGTAGATAATATCTCGACAAGTTTAGAAGGATAACTATGTTCTTTAACGGCAGTAAAGTTCTCCTGAGTCAAAAGATTAGTCTCTTTAAGCGTAGATAATATCTCGACAAGTTTAGAAGGATAACTATGTTCTTTAACGGCAGTAAAGTTCTCCTGAGTCAAAAGATTAGTCTCTTTAAGCAAGCGTAAAAACTGGGAAAGGACAATATGATCGTGTTTTTTGATGGCATTAAAATTCCCCTGCATTAAAAGATTAGCCCTTTTAAGCACAGATAATACTATGGCAAGGCCAGAAGGATTATTATGTTCTTTGGCGGTGGTTAAATTCTCTTGGGTTAAAAGCTTAGATTGATGAAGTACTTTTAAACATTTGGTTACTTCTTTAATATTTATGAAAGAAAAAATATCTTTATATACCCTATAAGATGCCTGTGATTCTTTAGGCATCTTAACAATAAAGCATGTCAAAACCCCCAGCTCATCAACTTTCTTAAGATCAAGCTTACGTAATTTTTTAATAACAGGGGCATCACCAAATAGCCTGCGCCATATTCCTTTTCGACGATCATACTCCCTTAAAGCTTCTTCTATTGTTGTTTGGAAAGTCATATAAAAAACTCTTTTAATGCTATTAATAATATATTAACAATCTAATATTAAGATAACATTAAAAATAATTTATTATAAAAATTTAATCAATCTAAAAAATGCTTATTAAATCAAATTCATATAATTTTTTCTTATATCAAGAAAATAAAAAATCTGAATAAAAAGAGTAATTTTAAAGATAAAATAAGTCTACTGTCCTTTAGAATAAGCCCTAGTTAGAATATTTTCCACCACTAAAGGCTATCGAACGAAGGAATTGTACATGAAGGTGTGCCGCCTAATCTCGTAAAAATGCTTACGCAACAATGCTGAATTTAGCTTATTTTTTAAATAAAACAATTAATCTCATCATGGGCTAACTTCCTTAACATGTTCTACGAATCTTTAATGTAGGATTCTTTTGAAGATGATAAAAACTTTGAAGCCTAACTAACTTATCTTGGCTTTGCATACCCATTGTTACCTTTTAATCTTTTATTTGAAACAGCTTTATGCATTCTCTAGATTCAGTGGTTTTGAATTATAGATTTATCTAAGTTTATTTTGAAATATCCAGTTGTTTCATTTGAAAGTGTATTGTAGACCCAATAGGTACATTAATTTATTGTTTTTTATCAGATCTTTGGAATAATTCGCAAGAGAATCGATTAGGAGTTCGGTATTTTCTTTATTGAATTGGGTGCGATATGGATCGAATTGAACTAAGATAGCGCCCGTTGAATCATTCACATCCAGATCATAAAATTCATAAGCTTTAGTTTTTAAGTAAAATAAGAAAAGTACATCGCTCATGATGTACCGTAATAACCATAATATCCGATTAATATTTTTGCTTCATAAGAAACTCAGCCATACCCGCTTTATGATCTTCTTCCAATTATCTCATCGGTAAATTATATCGAGAAAAAGTAAATTTTTTCCTTCATGTTGGTCATTAATGAGCGTGCGCCTTCCCAAAGCAAAGCCTGCTCTATCCTAAGTGGGATCATTTGCAAAATGGAACTTAACTATATGAATTGCAAAAAATTGGTGGCTGGTCTTTTTAAGAAACAGTGCAACGTCATGCGCATCTAAATAGTCAGCAACTTCAAGTTGCGGCCGGACGTGTATCTGGTACAAAATTGGTACATTACAATACTTAGATAAAAAACAAGGTTTTGAATGGTAAGATAAGTTATTGAAAAAAACAAGATTTACTGGTGCGCCCGGAGAGATTCGAACTCCCGACCACCAAGTTCGTAGCCTGGTACTCTATCCAGCTGAGCTACGGGCGCAATTCTAAAGAGTTGGGCATTCTACCAGTTTATGTTTTATCCAGCTAGCCTTGAATTAAAAAAGCTTATGTCAAATTTTATAAAAAATAAATTTACCTGTTCATAAGAATGAAGAATTGTTTATTGATTTAACAGGTGGTAAAAACAATGGAAAACAAAATTGCAGTGAAAACTAAACAAATAAAGTAATGTGTTAATTTAATTAGATTTTAGCTAAACCCATCTCAATTGAAGGACATGGCGGAGAGAGAGGGATTCGAACCCTCGATGGTTTTTACGCCATACTCCCTTAGCAGGGGAGCGCCTTCAGCCTCTCGGCCACCTCTCCGACGCTGAGGTTGGCGAGTATAGCACTACCTTAAGTTTTATAAAATAGTTGGTTATTCTTCACCGTCTTCTAACTCTCCTTCGTCAGAGTGTCCTTCCTGTTTTTGTTTTTCTTGTTGAATACGCTGATAAATTTCTTCTCGATGAACAGAAACTTCTTTAGGTGCGTTAATACCTAATCTTACTTGATGACCTTTAATGCCCAGTACCGTCACTGTCACATCGTCACCAATAATAAGTGTTTCTGCAATACGCCGTGTCAAAATAAGCATCTTTATGATTCTCCTTTAGTTGACTCATTAATCGACCATATGCAACACCTAATCAATTTCAATCTATTAGCAAAAAAAGATAGAAAAATTCACATACAGACATTTTGCGGAATTAGTCTACTAACAAAACCTTAAGGAAAGCTTAATACTATTTAAAAATACGTAAAATTCCGTAAAAATAAGATAGCAAAGCTAATTATTCTTCGCCTAAGCCAAAAACATGATGCAAAATCTGGACCCCTCGCACTATCTGGGCATCACTAACCATTAGAGAGACTCTTAACGCCGAGGATAAAGTTAAAATAACATTGATTCCTGCAGATTCAAGTGCTTGAAATAAAGTGTGAATGATTCCCGGATGAGAATGCAAACCTGTCCCAACCACAGAAAGCTTTGCCAGTTTATTATCACCAACTATAGATAGTGCGAATTTCTCCTTTACTAAGGTTTGGAGTAATTGTTTTGCTTGATGGTAGTCTGCTCTGGCCAAGGTAAATGTTATATCCATTTGTCTTGCAGAGATTTGTTGTTGGGTTAACATGTCAATTTCAATACGCGCATCATTCAGCAAGGAAAAAAAGTGCGACATGGCTTCTTTTTCAGCTGTTAAGCCATGAATAGTCAATTTTGCCTCGTGATGACTCGCAGTCACTCCTGTGATCTTGGCTCCTTCTACTGAAGATTCTTCTTTATCACCCTGGATTAATGTGCCTGTGCCAGTTTCAGAGCTTGATAAAACACGTAATGGAATCCGATATTTACTGGCCAGTTCGACTGCTCGATGTTGAATGACTTTCGCGCCAGCACGAGCGAACTCTGTCATTTCGATGAAACCAATCTGATCTAAGCGTTTAGCCTGAGGTACAAGATGAGGATCTGCCGTGTAGATACCATCTACATCCGTATAAATTTGACATTCGTCAGCTTTTAAAACAGCGGCTAAAGCCGCTGCAGTGGTATCCGAGCCCCCTCGCCCTAAAGTCGTCATATCACCAGAATCCGAAATTCCTTGGAAACCAGCAACGATAGGCACTCTACCTGCACCAATATCATTTCGTAATACTTCTTCTTTAATACTTAAAATACGAGCTTTTTTATGGTGACTATCCGTATAAATTGGAACATGAAAACTATTATAAGAGCGGGCTGGGCAACCTTGTGCCAGCAAAGCCATTGCTAATAACGCAGTTGCCGCTTGCTCTCCGGTTGCTAATAATAAATCGTATTCTCTCGAATCAGGTTCTTCGTTCAATATTTTAGCAAGAGAAATCAAACGATTGGTTTCACCTTCCATCGCAGAAACAACCACTACCAATTGATGTCCTTGTGCGCGAGTTTCAATAATTTTATTTGCAACCTGTTGAATTTTGTCGATACTTCCAACCGAGCTGCCGCCAAATTTTTGTACAATTAAAGCCATTGTGATGTTCTATTAATTAATTATTCAATTCTAAGCATAGTTGTCATTTAAGCGGGTCTCAACCCAATGTTTTACATTTTTTAAAGCCGCATCTAAGACTTCAGGTTTACCTCCTCCTGCTTGAGCAAAATCTGCACGTCCACCGCCACTACCTCCTATCGCAAGCGCTATATTATTAGCCAATTCACCCGCTTTTATTTTGTGGGTTAACTCTTTGCTGACACCAACCACTAATTGAACACGCTGTTGTTCAATACTAGCCAAAACAATGACGGCGGGTTTTAATTTGTTTTTAAGTTGATCTAATAAATGTCGTAATCCTGCTATATCAATCCCACTAATTTCACTGATTAATAACTTAATCCCTTGTATTTCGATCGCTTGAGAAATAAGCTCTTCTCCCATCATAGCGACTATGGACTGCTGTAAAGCGATAATCTGTTTTTGCAGAGCTTGCTTAGCTTCCATGTCCATACGCGCTTTTTCTAGTAAATTATCCTTAGAACTTTTGAAGAGCTTAGCAAGTTGATTAGTTTGTTCCTCTAAGGCCGCAATCCAATCTAGAGCATATTGTCCAGTCACGGCTTGAATGCGACGTATTCCTGCTGAAATTCCTATTTCTGCTGTTATTTTAAATAAACCAATATTACCGGTACGGGAAACATGTGTGCCTCCACATAATTCCTTGGAAAAAGAACCCATCGTCAACACACGTACTTTATCTGAATATTTCTCGCCAAACATCGCTAAAGCGCCAGTATTCTTTGCATCCTCCGTCGACATCTCTTCGGTAACAACCGATAAATTAGCTCGAATTTGTTGGTTAACACGATCTTCTATCAACTTTAGTTGTTCTATACTTAATGGATGGGTATGTGAAAAATCAAAACGTAAGCGTTCTGGTTCTACTAAAGAACCTTTCTGCGTCACATGCTCTCCTAAAACTTCTCTTAATGCTGCATGTAATAGATGAGTTGCAGAATGATTTAAGGTAATCGCACGACGTTTTTCAGCATCGACTTCTGCCTTCAATTTATCACCTTTTTTCAAATGACCTTTAATTAACTTACCTTTATGAAGAATGGATGTTCCTTCTTTAAACGTTTCAGTCACTAAAAAACGACTCGTTGAATTAACTAAATATCCCGTATCACCTACTTGTCCACCGCCCTCTGCATAGAAAGGGGTCTTAGTTAAGATAACAAAACCTTCTTCATTTTCGAATAATTCTTTTATAGATTGCTTGCCATCAAATAAATCCAAAATAGGAACAGCTGCTTGTTTTAATGCTTTATAACCAATAAACTCAGTAGCGTTTTTTTCAGTTAACGATAAACTCAGTGCAGATGCAAAACGACTTGCCAACTTAGATTGACTTCTTTGACGTTGCATTTCCTTCTCAAAACCTGCTATGTCTACGATTAGACCCTGTTCTCGAGCCATATCTGCTGTTAAATCCATGGGAAATCCATAAGTATCATACAAACGAAAAACTGCCGATCCTGGCAATTGTTTTTTGCCCTGCAACTTAGTTATTTCTTGTTCAAATAGCTTAATACCGTGGCTTAAGGTGCGAGCAAATTGTTGCTCTTCATGAAGCAAAATCTTTTCAATAAATTTTTGTTTTTTTGCTATTTGCGGATATGCTTGCAACATTTGCGCCGCTAAAGGTTTAACCAGTTGATAAAAAAAAGGGCGATCTAGACCTATTTTATGGCCATGTCGAATAGCCCTACGAATAATTCGACGTAGTACATAAGAACGTCCTTCATTACCAGGATTAACCCCATCACTGACTAAAAAAGCACAAGCACGAATATGATCTGCGATAACGCGTACTGAGGTATTGGTAAAATCAGTTATTGATGCTTGCTTAGCAACTACCTTTATCAAAGGTTGAAACAGATCCGTATCATAATTATTTGTGACTCCCTGCATAACTGCCGCTAACCTTTCTAAACCCATACCGGTATCCACTGAAGGTTTTGGTAAAAGAGTAAGTTCTCCATCTAAGGAACGTTGAAACTGCATAAAGACTAAGTTCCAGATTTCAACATATCTATCCCCATCCGCGGTTGGTGTACCTGGAGGCCCACCAGAGATATTGGGCCCATGGTCAAAAAAGATTTCAGAGCATGGACCACAAGGGCCAGTATCTCCCATAGACCAAAAATTATCTTGTTTCCCACAACGAGAAAAACGTTTAGGATCGATTTTAATCTCGTTTAACCAAATCGATGCCGCTTCTTCATCTTCGACAAATACCGTAATCCATAATTTTTCCGGGGAAAGATTTAACTCCTCAGTCAAAAACTTCCAACTATAAAGAATAGCCTCACGCTTAAAATAATCCCCAAAGCTGAAATTTCCTAACATCTCAAAAAAGGTATGATGCCTAGCGGTATAACCTACATTTTCAAGGTCATTATGTTTGCCGCCAGCCCGCATACATCGTTGTATACTCACTGCACGAGAATAAGGTCTCGTTTCTAGACCCAAAAAAACATCCTTAAAGGGCACCATGCCAGCATTAGTAAATAACAAACTCGGATCATGGGCAGGAATTAAGGAAGCGGAGGGAACAATCGTATGACCCTGACTTTTAAAATAGTTAAGAAATAGTTCGCGTAGGGCATTGCTATTCATGTAGGGCTCTTCAATGCAAAAGCGAAGAGTATCACGGCAAGAGATTTTTGTGTCAATAAATTAAGAATGACTTAGCCAATTTAAAAGCAATATAAGCCGATTAGCCCCTAATATTATCTATAGTTAGGTTTTTAGCCCCATTTTAAACTGAGCCTATGTTCTTTTTTGATTACAGCCTAACCAGCGCAAAAATCAATTACCTACTTTAAACCTTTGTATTTTCTTATTAATATTCGAATTTAAAGGGCAATTTATGGTATAATTTTCAGTTTTAAACCCTTATCACGTATGTCGATTAAAAATGAGATTTTGGCGGAGAAAAACCCATCCATAACGGAGTGTGAGCCTATCGTTTCGAACACGGAAAGCTCTCTTGAGCCAGAATTAGGCCTTAAAGACAATGCTAGCCAACAGGGTGGACTAGGTATGCCGAAGTATGACTCTTCTAACATAAAAGTCTTAAAAGGTCTTGATGCTGTTCGGAAACGTCCTGGTATGTATATCGGTGATACGGATGATGGGACAGGTCTCCACCATATGGTCTTTGAGGTCGTGGATAACTCCATAGACGAATCTTTAGCGGGCTACTGTTCTCAGATTGATATCACACTGCATAGCGATGACTCAGTCACTGTTAAAGACAATGGCCGTGGTATTCCAGTTGATATCCATACTGAAGAAGGTCGATCAGCTGCCGAAGTCATCATGACCGTTTTACATGCAGGTGGAAAATTCGATAGTAATTCCTATAAAGTCTCAGGTGGCTTGCATGGTGTAGGTGTTTCCGTAGTTAACGCCTTATCTGAAAAGTTACAGCTTACTATCCGGCGTAATAACAAGGTCTATGAACAAACTTATCTGCTAGGTGAACCCGTAGCACCATTACATATCACTGGAGAAACGCAAGAAAGAGGTACTGAAATTCGTTTTTACCCCAGCAAACTCATTTTTCAACATAACAATGAATTTCATTACGATATTTTGTTAAAACGCTTGCGTGAGTTATCTTTTTTAAATTCTGGTGTAGCGATTAATCTTATCGATGAACGAAGCAATGAAGAAACTCAGCTTAAATATGTGGGAGGCATTAAAGCCTTTGTCGAATATCTTAACCAAAACAAAACTTTAATCCATAAACAGCCTTTTTATTTTACCGCTGAACGCGATGAAATTACTGTTGAAGTTGCTTTACAATGGAATGATAGCTTTCAGGAAAATATTTTATGTTTCACCAATAACATTTCCCAGCGTGATGGAGGAACCCATCTGGCTGGTTTTCGTGCTGCGTTAACTCGAACCTTAAATACTTATATCGATCGCGAAGCGACTAGCAAAAAGCTAAAAATCACCACCACTGGTGATGACACGCGTGAAGGACTCACTGCTGTTTTATCGGTTAAGGTTCCTGATCCTAAATTCTCTTCGCAAACCAAAGATAAATTGGTTTCTTCCGAAGTAAAAGGAATTGTTGAAGCTTTAACATCAGAAAAGCTCGAAGAATTTTTATTAGAAACGCCACAAGATGCACGAGCTATCATGATGAAAATCATCGATGCAGCACGGGCGCGTGAAGCAGCGCGTAAAGCGCGTGAAATGACACGACGCAAAACTGCATTAGATATTGCTGACTTACCTGGAAAATTGGCGGATTGCCAAGAAACCGATCCGGCTCTTTGTGAATTATTTATTGTCGAAGGAGATTCTGCAGGCGGTTCTGCCAAACAAGGCCGCAATCGCCGTTATCAAGCTATTCTGCCACTTACGGGTAAAATCTTAAACGTGGAAAAAGCTCGATTTGACAAAATGTTATCCTCAGAAGCAGTTGGCACATTAATCACAGCACTGGGTTGTGGCATAGGTAAAGAGGAATACAATCCAGATAAACTACGTTATCACCGTATTATTATAATGACCGATGCGGATGTCGATGGCTCGCATATCCGTACTTTATTACTGACATTTTTCTATCGGCAGATGCCAGAATTGCTGCAACGCGGCACTATCTATATTGCTCAACCTCCTTTATATAAAATTAAAAAAGGCAAGCAAGAACAGTACTTAAAAGACGATGCGGCGCTGCAAGCTTATCTCACACAAACCGCACTGCATGATGCTGCCTTTTATCCTCATACAGAAGGCTTTTCTATTCAAGGTATTGGTTTAGAAAAATTAGTTATGGATTATCGTAAAGCACAGATGATGATTCAACATTTGTCGCGACGTTATCCAATAGACGCTCTGCAAGCTATTCTTGATCTTCCTCCCTTATCTTCTGAGGAACTAATTGACTCTTCTAAAATGCTGGTATGGACAAAAAACTGGCAAGATCAATTGCAACAAACTACAAATAATGAAGCTATTCGGTATCAAGTAAATATTTATGAAAATACTGAAAGACATGTATTTTTACCTGAAATAACGATCAGTACACATGGTTTAGAAACAACCTATAAAATCTCTTATGAATTCTTTAAAACACTTGAATACCAATGTTTATTCGATATGACTAAGCAACTACATGGACTAGTTGGATCGGGCGCTTATGTACAGCGAGATACCAAAAAACAGGTAGTGAAAAATTTTAAAGAAGTGTATGAATGGTTATTAGCTGAGGCACGCCGCGGGCAAGCTATACAACGTTATAAAGGTTTAGGAGAGATGAATCCTGATCAATTATGGGAAACAACGATGGATCCGAATACCCGACGTTTGTTACGTGTCACGGTAGAAGATGCTATCGCTACCGATCAAATCTTTACTACCTTAATGGGCGATCAAGTTGAACCTCGTCGTGATTTTATTCAACAGAATGCCCTAGAAGTTGATAATTTAGATATATAAAATTATTCTGGAAATAAAACTAAAGTTGATAATTATATACCTAGGATCCAGAAAAAATGGAAAGCTTTAAACCTTGGCAAGCTTTAAAAAAAAATTCAATTGTTGATATTATTGCTCCTGCTAGCGGTGTGACAGATAAATTTATCCTAGAGAAAGTAAAAACTTTATTAACAAACTGGCAATTAATACCAAGAATTTCTTCTGATTTATTTGGGCCTGATCTGCTATGTGCAAATAGTGATGAAAAACGTTTTCACCAGTTAAAAGACGCTTTATTTAACTCTACTTCCGATGCAATTTGGTGTTTACGTGGCGGCTATGGCTGTACCTGTCTGATACCTTCCTTACTAAAATTAACCCCGCCTGAAAAATGCAAGTTGTTTATTGGTTTTAGCGATATCACCGCTTTACATTTATTTTTTCAACAAAAATGGCATTGGCAAACACTACATGGCCCTACACTTAATCAAGTGACCCATCATTTAATTGAGCCAGAAAATACTAATGAGTTAAAAGAGATTATTTTTAATCAATTAAATCAATTAGCATACTCTTTAACATCTTATCATCAACCTACTAATTTCTTAGATTTTATAGAAGGTCCAATAACGGGGGGCAGTCTTAGCTTAGTACAAACGAGTCTAGGCACAGATTGGCAAATTGAAACCAAAGATAAAATTTTATTTTTAGAAGATGTCAATGAAGCTGCTTATCGTATCGACAGAATGCTAGAACACTTACAACAATCGGGAATATTAATTCATGTAAAAGCCCTATTACTGGGTGATTTCACTTTTGCGGCAAAACCTGAAGAGGAAAAAAAGATTCAAGAAGTACTAGAACGCTTTGCCCAGAAGCAAAGTTTTCAAGTATTACGTTGTCCTGATATTGGTCATGGAAAAAAGAATCGTTGTTTACCTTTTGGAACGCCCTCACTATTAGACTTAAATAAAAATCAGCTCACGATTAAAATAACAGGTTAATTTCTATGCTTAATTCCTTCAGTAATGCAGGTATATTCCTGATTCAATCCATTTTTGATCTCTATATTTTCATTTTACTTTTGCGCGTCGTTTTACAATGGGTTAATACGGACAGTCACAATCCTTTATTTATATTAGTAGCGAGATTAACCAATCCGCCACTACGCCCTATTTGTCGTATGATACCAAGCCTACATGGCATCGATTTTGCAGCTATAATATTATTATTAGGCTTAGAAATGCTTAAAATTGCATTTCTTGTCTGGTTACAAGTTAATACAACGCCGCATTTTATCGGATTAATTGTACTTGCATTTGCCGAGCTTCTTAATCAGTTAATTAATATTTTCTTTTATGCTGTTATTGCTTTAACTATTTTAAGTTGGATCAGTCCACTAGCGCATGGTCCACTCGTTGAAATATTAGTACGCGTCAGCGAACCTTTAATCAAACCCATTCGTGGAATCTTGCCAAGTATCTCAGGACTTGATTTTTCGCCACTCATTCTAATCGTCGGCTTAAAATTATTAACGATTCTTTTGGTACAACCACTGGCACAAATCGGCGCAAGTTTGGCTTTAGGTCATTAAACAATTAGACTTTGTTGTTTATAGCTTTTTTCCATTTATAATAACCTTTTAAACCTCTTAAAAAATTATTTTCATCCTGGCAAAAATCCATACAGAACATAAGAAAAAAATATTAAATAAACTTGGTTTACTTATGCAAACTCCTGTTTCAGAAAGACTAAGGTTAATGAGTTAAAAAAATTAATGACTAGATTGGAAGACTATATTGTCATATATGGCGAGGCTGAAGAATTTGCGAATCTACTTGAACGCAGAAAAAAACAAAATCCAGCTGAACTAAAACTACATAGCAATAAATTGCTTCTTTCAAGATAAAAAATGTCGTTTATGTTTGCGCCGGTTTATATATACTTGCCGTAGAGAGATAGCGGCTAATACAATAAAAATCACTAATGTCCATCCTGGGATAGTTAAATTTAAAAAACGCCAAGTTCCACTACCGCAATTACTTGTTCCTTGAAAAAATAATTCGATAATTTTATGGAAATAGATAGAGGTGCTATATTGAGCTATGGCTGCTTGGCAACTAATTAACTGATCTGAAGGAAAATGCTCTAACCATAATTGGCGACTCGCTACCACCGCACCCACTACTGCAAATAAAAAAGTTAAGGTATGCAAGAAACAGCGCGTTACTGCTTCAAAATTAAACAACGCACCCATTAAAAATAACAGCCCTAACAAGGTAATAATGAACCGTTGTATGATGCAAAGCGGGCAAGGAATAATCCCGACTTTATATTGCAAAAATACCGCAATCGCTAAAACCAAGACGCAAAGAAAAAATGTCAATAAATCGATCCAGCGAGTAACGGGTAAATGCATATTGGGATCCCTACCGTTAGATTAAGGCTTGCTGTAAACTACTATACATTATAATTGGGGATTCTAGTATGCCACAAAATGTAACGCAAAAATTAATTAACTTACATAAAGTCGAAGGTGAAATGCATCCAGGCACCGAAATTGGCTTAAAAATTGATCAAACATTATGCCAAGATGCCACAGGTACGATGGTGATGCTGGAATGTGAAGCAATGGGACTAAATCAGACTAAAGCTGAAGTCTCAGTGCAATATATTGATCATAACCTTCTACAAACAGATTTCAAAAATGCAGATGACCATTTATTTTTACTCAGCGCTTGTAAAAAATTCGGTCTTTACTATAGCGGGCCTGGTAATGGCGTAAGTCATCCTGTACATATGGAACGCTTTGGAAAACCGGGAAAAACCTTATTGGGTTCAGATAGTCATACCTGTGCAGCAGGATCGATGGGCATGTTAGCCATCGGCGCAGGTGGATTAGAAGTTGCCATGGCTATTGCGGGACATCCCTTCCATGTCACCATGCCGAAAGTTTGGGGTGTAAAATTAACCAATTCATTACCGGATTGGGTCAGCGCTAAAGATATCATTCTGGAATTATTACGTCGTCATGACGTTGATGGTGGGATTGGCAAAGTTATTGAATATTATGGGCCGGGACTGCAACATTTATCTGCAATGGATCGTCATGTTATTGCCAACATGGGCGCAGAACTGGGAGCTACCACTAGTGTATTCCCCTCTGATGCGGTAACACGAGAATTTCTGAAATCGCAACAACGTGAATCTGACTGGCAAGAAATTATTAGCGACAATAATGCAAGTTACGATGAACATGATGCAATTGATCTTTCCAAACTTGAACCTTTAATTGCATTACCTTCTAGTCCAGGAAAAGTAGTTCCTATCCAAGAAGTTGTTGGGCGACCTATTTATCAAGCCATGATCGGTTCATCAGCCAATCCTGGGCTAAGGGATTTCGCTGTTGCAGCAGAAATTGTCGCAGGAAAACAAATAGCTCCCGGCGTTTCATTTGATATAAATCCAACTTCACGCCAGATTTTAGAGAACATGGTTGAATTAGGTATTTTAGAAAAATTAATTCGTGCCGGCGGCCGTATTCATCAAGCGGGATGTAATGGATGTATTGGTATGGGTCAAGCGCCCGCTTCCGGTAAAATAAGTTTGCGTACGGTACCTAGAAATTTTCCAGGTCGATCTGGAACCAAAGAAGATCAAGTCTATCTCTGTAGCCCGGAGATTGCTGCTGCCTCGGCTTTAACTGGTGTTATTACCGATCCTCGTTCTTTAAAGAATAATACTTATCCTCGTTTTAAAGAACCAAAAAAAATTATTATTAATGAAACGATGTTAGTTCCTCCCTCTACAAATCCTTCCGAAATAAAATTAGCTAAAGGCCCTAACATCCAACCTTTACCTATCATTCCTTCTTTAGCCGATGATATTGAAGGGCCGGTTTTAATTAAAGTAGGTGATGATATCTCTACCGATACAATTTTGCCTGCGGGTGCTAAAGTACTTCCTTTTCGCAGCAATATTGCTGGAATTAGTCAGTTTGTTTTTGATCAAATCGATCCGTCTTATCCAAAACGAGCTTTAGAATATCAGCAAACGGGATCCATTATTGTAGGTGGTGATAATTATGGCCAGGGTTCCAGTCGTGAACATGCTGCCATTGCGCCGCGCTATTTAGGTGTACAAGCTGTGCTAGTTAAACAATTTGCCCGTATTCATAGACAAAATTTAGTTAATTTTGGAATTTTACCTTTGATTTTCACTAATCCTGCGGATTATGACACTATTGACCAAGGTGATGTTTTATTAATCAAAAATATTCGTGAAACTATCCAAACTTCTGAGAAACTAACCGTTCATAATAAAACTAAAAATAAAAATTATACCGTTACTCATCCTTTAAGTCCTCGAGAACTAAAAGTATTATTAGCCGGGGGGCTCATTAATTGGATAAAACAATAAGCATTAGATATTTTTTAATGAAAATAGTCTTGAAAAAGTGTTTGCGGCGAGTTTTGTTCATACAAAATACGATAGACACCTTCACAAAATGGCGCTTTAACTCCATATTTCTTTATTAAAAAGAAAATATTTTTTGCGGTTTCATAGCCTTCTGTGGTGCCAATTAACTTTTTAGCTTCCTCTAAGCTTCGTCCTTGCCCTACAGCTAAACCCAAACGACGATTTCGAGATTGATTATCGGTGCAGGTTAATACCAGATCCCCAAGACCCGACAACCCCAAAAAAGTTTCCTGCTTTGCACCCAATGTTATACCCAGTTCAATCATTTCTGATAATCCCGAAGTAATCACTGCCGCCTTTGCGTTAGCACCAAAACCTAAACCTTCGGTCACGCCGACAGCAATAGCCAATATATTTTTTATAGCGCCACCAAGCTCTACACCAATAATATCTTGCGTCATTTCCACTCGAAAATTTTTTGTTTGGAACCTTAGCAAGAGATCATGCGCAAAATTATAATTTTCCGACGCAATGCAGACAGCCGTAGGTAACCCTATAGCGACTTCCTTTGCAAAGCTAGGGCCTGATAGCACTGCTGCTTCTCTATGTCCTAAAACGTCTTTAACGACTTCATTTAGTAATTGATGTTTTTCAGAATCTAAACCTTTACTCGCCCATAGCAAGCGCTGATTAGTTTGTAAAAAAGGGGATATTTTTTTTAAAGTTGTATGAAAAGCCACACTAGGCACAACGATTAATATATCTTGTGTGCCTGACAGAACGGTTTGGTAATCATCTGAACAAGTGATATTAGAGGGGAAAACGATTCCGGGTAGATAGCGTTCGTTAGTTCTTTTAGTATTTATTTCAGTAACTTGTTGTTTCTCATAAGCCCATAAACACACCTCTTGATGCTTACGAGCTAAATGAATCGCTAGAGCACTTCCCCAAGCTCCTGCACCTATGATTGAGATAGGTAAATGAGTTTCAGCTTTTCTTTCAGACATTGAATTTTCCATTATTGAATTTCATATAAAAGGTTAAATTTTAGTATATATGATTTTAGATGATACCTTAAAACCATATATTGTTTTAGATGATACCTTAAAAATCATAGATGGTTTAAAGTGATGCCAAAAATCCACAATCAGTTATATAGGAATTTAAATTATTTATTGAAGCAGCCATTGCTACAAGTTTAGAATCAAAAGATAGAATCGAAAGTGGGATGAACTATTAAGACTAACCAACCGGATAAAGCCAAATAGGGACCGAAAGCTATCCCTTTTCGAAAGTTATCTTTATTCGTAAGATATAAGACTATACCAACGATGGACCCTACAACAGCAGCTATAAATAGAATATAAGGTAAAGCTTTTACGCCTAGCCAAGCACCTAACACAGCAAAGCATTTAAAATCTCCTTCTCCCATTGCTTCGACTTTTATCAGCATTTGATAGCATTTTGCTAAACAATAAAGAAAAAGGTATGCAAAAAATGCCCCTAAAATAGCCTCTTCTGGTGAGACAAATAAATGAATTAGGCTAGAAATTAATCCACACCATAACAATGGGAAAATAATGATATCCGGTAATATTCTATATTCAAAATCAATAAACGCTAAAATCAATAAGCCCCAAGTCAAAATTAATGCTGGAAGAGTTTGTAAACTTATTCCAAATCGCTCAATAACTATAAATGAGGTTATTAAAGTTAAACTCTCGATTAGAGGATAACAAAAAGAAATTTTTATCTGACAATATGCACATTTTCGTTTTAGAAAAAAATAACTTAACAAAGGTATTCTTTGTAAAGCGGTTAAATATTCACGACAATTGGGACAATGTGAAAAAGGAAGAAATATATTAAAGGTTTTAATATTTAACTGTAACGAATTGTCTCGGTTTAAATATTGTTGAGAAGCTTCCCTCCATTGTTTCTGCAGAATTAAAGGTAAACGATAAATCAATACAGTAAGGAAACTACCTATCAAGGCGCAAAAAAGAGCAACACTAACTATTAAAAAATATTCCATTTAAATAACACTTCCTAATTTAAATATCGGCAAATACATTGCTATAACTAAACAACCGACCATCAAACCTAAAATAATAATTAACACTGGTTCTAATAACACCGATAGATTATCAGCAAAATAATTCATTTTTTCTTCGTAGAGATCGGCAATATTGTTTAACATTTCACTTAAACAATTAGCCATTTCTCCAATTTTAATAAGTTGTAATAAATCTAATGGAAATATTTTTTGCTGTGAAAAAGCTTGATAAAAGCCTTCTCCGTCACGTATGCGTTTACAACTTAATAAAATAGCCGATTTATAAACAAAATTACCAGATATCTCAGCAATAAGCTGTAAAGCATCGATTAAAGGCAAACCTGCCGCAAGAGCAGTAGCTAATGCACGCGTAATTCGAGCTATTATAATTTTTGAGAGAATTTTATTGAGAATAGGTATTTTCAAAAAATATCTATCTAGTTTATTATTGATTATTGGGTATTTTTTCTTTAAGCAAATGAAAGAAATACCTAACATCAATAAAGCTAATCCACTATAGATACTAAGAAATCCTATATGTTTCGATAAATAAATAATTATTCGCGTTATAAGAGGTAATTGTGATCCAGCGTCTAAAAAAAATTGTTCAAATTGAGGTACTACTCCCATTAATAAAGCAATAAAGACTAGGCCCGCCACTATTAAAACTACCATAGGATATACTAATGCATTAATTATTTTTGCTTTTAGTTTCATGTTTTTTTCTTGATATACTGCAATGCGATCAAACATTAAACCTAATGTAGCGGTTTTTTCTCCTAATGCAATTAAGCTACAATGAAACTTATTAAAATATGATTTGTGTTCTTGCAATATTTCACTTAAAGAAAAACCATCTTCCAAATCTCGAATAATTTTTTGTAAATATTCTTTTAATATTGTATTGCTAGCTGTAATTTCAAGTAATTTCAAGATATGCAGCAATGGAATTCCCGCTTGCAATAAACGCGCTATTTGGCGATTTAGCAGAAAAATATCCTGCATTTTAATAGGCTTTACAAATCTAATAATCCAATGCGGATGAATATTAGTTATAAAAATATTTTGGCGTTGTAAATCTAATCGTAGCTGATCTTTATTTCGAAATAAGTCTTTACCTTTGCATGATTTTTTTTTGCTAGTAATTCCTTTCCAACTATAAACTTTAATAATACTTAACATAATTATTTCAATCTTTTATTACTCGTTTCATTTCTAATAAACTAATGTCACCTTGTTTAAGCTTTTCTAAGGCCGATAAATACAAAGTTTGCATTCCTTGTTCTTGTGCCAATTGGTTTATTTCGAATGCCGAATTCTTTCGTAAAATTATTTTTTTTATTTCCTCTGTAAGCTTTAAAACCTCAAAAATACCAGTTCGACCCTTATAACCCTGCATACAAAGTGAACATCCTTTTGCTGTGTATATTTTGATATCTGGTGGGAAATTTAATTTTAACAAATTCTTTTTCGGTAGATTCTCTTCTACTTTACAAGACTCACATAAACGCCTTACTAAACGCTGTGCGATAATCAACTGTATAGAAGTGGCAATATTGTATGTAGGAATATTCATATTTTCTAAACGGATCAAACTCTCAGCAGCACTGTTCGTATGTAAAGTGGATAAAACGAGATGTCCAGTTTGAGCTGCTTTAATTCCTATTTCAGCCGTTTCTTGATCACGCATTTCTCCTACCATAATAATATCTGGATCTTGGCGCAAAAAAGCTCTTAGTACACAAGCAAAATTTAAACCTATAACAGGATTTACATTAACCTGATTAATTCCTGATAAAATAATTTCTATGGGATTTTCGACGGTAGAAATATTCACTGTAGTCTTTTTTAAAAAACTTAATCCTGTATAAAGCGTGATAGTTTTTCCGCTCCCGGTAGGTCCTGTGACTAAAATCATGCCGTGTGGACTTAATAAAGCTTTGGTGAATTCTTTTTTTTGTATTTTATTCATACCTAATTTATCTATGTCTAACAACATTTTGTTACTGTCCAAAATTCTAATCACTAATTTTTCACCATGAATAGTAGGACAGGTACTTAATCGACAATCCACATTTCGACCATTAATATCTTTTAATTGAAAACGACCATCTTGTGGAATCCTTCGCTCGGCAATATCTAGTTGCGATATAATTTTTAATCGAGTATTAATTCTTGAAATTAAATGTCTAGGCAGAACAACCATTGCATATAATAATCCATCAATCCTAAAACGTATTTGTAAGTGATCTTGATAAGGTTCTATATGAATATCAGAGGCATTACGCGTAATTGCTTCAATCAAAAGTTTGTGGACATAATTTGTAATAGTTAAATCATCATTGCTGGAATTATTTAACGTTGTATCTAGATCATGATCGCCTTTTAATTGCGTTACTTTATACCGAGCTGAATCTACTATACTGGTAATGTCGTGTTTTATTAGGGAAGTGTCTTTTACTTTTTTTAATAATTCTATTATTTGTTTTTCGTCTGCCAGCTTATACTCCAACATTAAACCGGTTGAAAATCGAATATCATCTAAAACAAGTTGTTGAGTGGGGTCGACTAACGCTAAAACCAATTTTTTCTTATCTTGTGCTAAAGGTAATATTTGATATTTTTGTAGTAAATTTTTATCAATCAGGCTGTTTGGTATTTGCGTTATATCGATACTATCTAAATCAATGTATGTCAGAAAAAATTCTTCTGCTAAAAGATGAGCTAAGTAGGAAGAATCTATCTTTTGAGTTTGAATTAAATAACTTATAAATGAAATTTGTTGTTGTCTAGCATAATCCATCA
The DNA here is from genome assembly GCF_964019545.1 of Rickettsiella endosymbiont of Xylota segnis. Taxonomy (NCBI): domain Bacteria; kingdom Pseudomonadati; phylum Pseudomonadota; class Gammaproteobacteria; order Legionellales; family Coxiellaceae; genus Rickettsiella; species Rickettsiella endosymbiont of Xylota segnis. The sequence continues at coordinate 1,489,746 of NZ_OZ026451.1, forward strand.
TTTCATTAACAAATTCTTTTTTTAATCCACAGTCGTGTATTAAATGTTGAAGAAAATTATTGATGGCAAGTTTTTTCATTTTTATTATATCCCTATATTCTGTTTCATCAGTATAACGCAAATTAAAAATAAAATGTATTGACACATTTTATTTTTAATGTTTAGATGGATATCACCCGTTAATGAATACCTTGCTGGTAGAAGTTCTAGGGGTAAGAATAGAAATATTTAAAAACAATAATAGTCTCTATTTTTAGGAACTTGCTTATTTTCTTATAGGTAATGTTTAGGAATAAATTAAATGCAAAACTTGTATTATTGCATTGACGTATTTTTAAGTTTTACAATATTCGAAAGTATGGAAATCCAGCAAGGTTTTTAGTTTTTACCAAACATTCTTGGTAGTTTATTGTCCAGAATATAGCTTCTTAATTTCGCATTTCGAATCTCCTAAGGTATATTTAAATAAATTTCAGTTAATTCTTAAAAATATAGGATTTAATACCTATGTGTGTATTGAACCAATCTATTATTCATATTTGGCATACAAGATTTGATGATCATACTAAAAAAGATAAGCTCTTTAAAAGTTGGCTTGCTCCCGAAGAAAAAATACGTGCTGAAAAATTAGCTATTCCTTATCGACAAAACTTTATTATTTCAAGAGGGGTACTTCGCGATTTATTAGCCTATTATTCGCAACAACCTCCACAGAAGCTGAAATTAAGCTATTCAGTTTCTGGTAAACCCTTATTAATAAATTCTGAGCAATCCCTAGAGTTTAATCTTTCCCATTCAAAAAATATCTTGGTTTGCGCTTTTACTATCGACACACCCGTGGGTGTAGATATTGAATATATAAATCCAAGAATGCACCTCGACAAAATCGCTTATCGTTTTCTTGTTACAGATGAATATGATCGATTACAATCACTGCATGGGATAAAAAAAATAAAAGTATTTTTTAATGCTTGGGTAAGAAATGAAGCGTTAATAAAAGCCATGGGCAATACTTTGCAGACGCATCCATATTCTCGATATAAACTTTCCTTAGATCCTCAAATAAGTACTTTAAAATACAAACAAAAAGACTTAAATTTTTTTTATGCAATTTCAAATTTGTCTCTTTATCCTGATTTTGCAGCCGCTATTGCAGTAAAAGGAAATGAAAAACCTATTCTTATTAAAAAGTACACTAAAAGAATGTCAGAATTAAATAAATAGAAAATACTTTTTTGATTGTCATAAACAATGCTTAGAAGAAATAAAAATCACTCCCTTTTTATTAAAACTTAAATAATTTTATTACGAAAAAATATTATCTAATTTATTAAAACTCCATCAGCATAAAACGCACTACTCCACATGTCGTATCGTCAGGCTGCATTTCTGTCAAAGGATAATGCTGATTGAGTGCTTTCAGATAACGACGATTACCATCGATGACTAACTGTCTAAAAAGTAAGGTATTGCCAGGATCTTGCTTTATTTTAGCTAAGATAAAGGCAGCATTGTGTGCTACGCAATCAGTATCTAATACAATAATACAATTCTTAGGAAAACTAGGACCTTGCGCGGTTTCCATGCAATCATTTTCTACGCGAAGCGCAAAAGCATCTGAACTAAGCGGAATATTAGTGCTTAAATACTTAGAATAGGTTTTTGGTGAAATCTTTATAAAATGCAGAAAACGTTCTTTCGCCTCTTGAGGTGTCAATAAAGGAACTTGATAGTAAGGCTGGCTATTTTCATACTGATAAGCCCCCTCGGTCTCTTCAGCTGCATGCTCATGATCTAGCCATCCATGTGGTTTATTAAAAACTTTCTCTATATGGTTAGCCAATCTATCACCAATATTTTTAATCGGGCTATTGCCAATTAAATGACTAATTTGGCTTTGTGAACGATCCAAATGCTCAGATAGATCGGTGATCCCACCTACTGAGCGAGCTAATTTCCGTAAATTTTTCCGTCTAATATCTTTTATATTCATGCCATAGCTTTATTAAAGTTTTAGTGTTATGACCCATACAGTAAACTTATACTTTGTTTAAAGTCCTATAAATGTCAAAAAAAGTAATATGCATGGTAATACATATTACCTTTTTAGATAAGTGGTAGCATAATTATTTTAATTAAACAACGAAATCCCCTAGCTTTTTCTTAACTTTTACCTTTTTCAACTGTATATAATTTGGTAAACCTTTTTGATACGGAGGATAATCTTCCCCCTGAATTAATGGCAGCAGATAATCACGACAACGCTGAGTAATATGAAAACCATCTTTAGTGATATAGGATCTGGGTAATTTTTTCTCTTTATTGGCAACAGTAGCTAATGTTGTCTCACCTATGGACCATCGATAGCGCTTTCCGCTTGCTCTAACGATAGTAGGCATGACTGCATTTTTTCCTTTGATAGCAAATTCAACCGCCGCTTTACCTAAAGCATAGGCTTGTTTGACATCCACTTCAGCAGCGATATGCCGTGCAGAACGTTGCAAATAGTCGGGTAATGCCCAGTGATATTTATAGCCTAATTTTGTTTTAATTAATTGTGCGATAACTGGAGCCGCGCCACCTAACTGCTTATGACCAAAAGCATCGGTGGTACCCGCTTCAGCTAAAAATTTTTGCGTAGATCCTCTAATGCCTTCTGCCACAACGATAACGCAATAACCCCATTTTTTTACTGTTTTATCCACTTCCTTTAAAAATGGAGCTTCGTTAAAAATTATTTCAGGAAATAAAATAATATGCGGTGCATCTCCTTTTTTTTGCATAGCCAAACCACTTGCTGCTGCTATCCAACCCGTATGTCGACCCATGACTTCCATAATGAATACTTTAGTTGAAGTTGCATACATCGAAGCAACATCTAAACTGGCTTCTAATGTAGAAATAGCCACATATTTTGCAACTGAACCAAAACCAGGACAGTTATCGGTGATAGGCAGATCATTATCAACAGTTTTGGGAATACCTATGCAAGTTAACGGGTAATTTAGCTTTTGGCTAAGCAAATAAATTTTATGGGCAGTATCCTGTGAATCCCCGCCCCCATTATAAAAAAAATAACCAATGTCGTGCGCCTTAAAAACTTCTAATAAACGTTCATATTCCGCACGATTGTCCTCTAGGCTTTTTAATTTATATCGACAAGAGCCAAAGGCTCCTCCGGGCGTATAACGTAACCCGGCAATTGTTTTATTGCTTTCTTTGCTGGTATCAATTAAATCCTCTGTTAAAGCACCTATAATGCCATTACAACCAGCATAAACCTTCCCAATTTTATTTTTATATTGTCTAGCGGTTTCGATTAGACCACACGCTGTGGCATTAATAACTGCCGTTACGCCGCCTGATTGCGCATAAAACACATTTTTCTTTGACATCCTGCTTATTCTCCAGGTAACTTAAAGTTGAATACACTCACAGTAATTGAATTTTTGGCAAATGTCGTGAAGAGGATTGTGAGTTGCGCAGCACACAGGCAAAAATTCAAATATAAAGAGTATAATATACTTGAAACATTCACACTTTTTCTAGAGTAGCATGCGACTTCATATTTTAGGCATTTGTGGTACATTCATGGCGGGCATTGCTTTAATAGCCAAGCAGAAAAATTTTGCTGTCACAGGCTCTGATGCAAATATCTATCCTCCAATGAGTGATCATTTAACCAAGCATAACATTCCGATTTTTGAAGGCTACGACGAAAAAAATCTGTTACCTCACCCCGACTTAGTCATCATGGGCAATGCCATGACACGTGGAAACCCATGCGTTGAATACGTTTTAAATCAAAATATTCCCTATATTTCTGGTCCGCAGTGGTTAACGGAAAATGTATTACACGAATATCATGTTTTAGCGGTTTCTGGAACACATGGCAAAACCACCGTATCAAGTTTATTAAGTTGGATATTAGAATATGCTGGGTTAAATCCTGGATTTTTAATTGGCGGGATTTCCAATAATTTTAAAAATTCTGCGCGTTTAGGCAAAGATTTTTTTGTCATTGAAGCAGACGAATATGACACCGCATTTTTTGATAAACGCTCGAAATTTATTCATTATCATCCTAAAACTTTAATTTTAAACAACCTTGAATTTGACCACACAGATATTTTTCCGAATTTAGATGCAATTAAAACACAATTTTCTTATTTACTCCGAACAGTACCTAGCCAAGGGTTAATTATCTGTCCTAAAGATGATAAAAATTTACAAAATGTCATTTCATATGGCTGTTGGACACCCATTGAATATACAGATAATAAAGAAAATAATGATGTAATTTGGCGAACTGCACTTTTAAAAGCAGATGCCAGCCAGTTTACTGTCCATCATAAAAACATTAAACAAGGCGATGTAAATTGGCAATTAATTGGTAATCATAATGCAGCCAATGCTATTATCGCGATAGCGGCAGCAAATCATGTTGGTGTTAATCCCAAAATCGCAATTGCTGCGTTAAATCAATTTCAAGGAGTAAAACGTCGCTTAGAAATTTATAAAAAAATTAATGATATTACCCTTTATGATGATTTTGCTCATCACCCAACCGCAATTTCCGCGACTTTAGCAGGTTTACGTAAAAAAATTGGTCATAAAAAAAGGATATTAGTCATTTTAGAGGCAGGAACGCATACTATGCGTTCTGGGATACATAGAGAAACCCTTGCCCCCTCCTTACAGAATGCTGATAGTGTATGGTTGTTGCGACCCAAACAAGATTGGGATTTAGAGCAAGCCCTACAAAAGACATCCATTCCTATTTTTATTTGTGATTCCATAGCCGATATTATCCAAAAAGTTGTTAAAGAAACCAGAGCATCTGATCATATTGTTATTATGAGTAACAGAGGTTTTGGTAATGTGCATGAAAAATTGGCTCAAGCATTAGAAGCATATGAATAGCTCCGCGACTGACTATCTCAAAACAGCATTAACATTAGCAGAAATACAAAAAGGATTTTGTGCGCCAAACCCTTGTGTTGGAGCTATCTTAGTTAAAAATGATCGGATTATTGCTAAGGGTTATCATCAAGCAAGTGGTTTTCCTCATGCTGAAGTGGATGCTATCAATAAAGTTGATGCTTCTCTCGTTCAAGACGCAACATTGTATGTCACTTTACAACCGTGTTGTCATACTGCCAAAAAAACTCCTCCTTGCACAGATCTGATTATAAAAAGCGGCATCCTAAAAGTTGTTTATGGCTTTCGAGACCCTAATCCAGCTGTAAACAGTTGTGCTGATAAAATATTACAGGATGCTGGGATTGAATGCATTCACCATCCGCTTGAGCTTATCGATAATTTTTATGTTAGTTATGCCTTTTGGTGGAAACATAAAAGACCATTTACTACTGCGAAATTAGCCATGAGTTTAGATGGGAAGATTGCCGGAGAAAATGGAAAAAGAGTTCAATTAACCGGAGATATCGCACAACAATTTACTCATCAACAACGTAAACATACAGATGCTATTTTAACTACAGCTAAAACTATTTCATTAGATAACCCATTTCTAAATTGCCGTATCGACGGCAATACCTGCAAAAAACCTCTTTACATTTTAGATAATCATCTCAGCACACCTATTTCTGCAAACATTTTTAATTCCGCAGAACCAATAACAATTTTTCATAACATTTCAGTAAATAAGAAAGAACAAAATCGATTTGGAAAATATGATATTCGTTTCTTTCCAATAAAAAGTAATACTAATGATCTTGATTTACTAGAAATACTTAAAAAAATCGGCCAAGATGGGATAATGGATCTTTGGATAGAAGCTGGGGGCAAAAATTTTCAATCTTTTGTCCAAAATAATTTATTACAACATGCTTTTATTTATGTAGCGCCCATATGGCTTGGGGGAAACACTCAATCAGCTTTTACTTCACCCGAACCTTTAAAAGGGGCACTATTGATTGATTCAATTATTTTAGGCAAGGATACTTGTTTTGAGTTTAAATGGAGGGAACATTAGGCGTATAATACTGTCTCAATCAGCAATATAACAAAACAGATACCGATAATGAAAACCTCTACATCCCCCTTCCCCACCATCACACGCGCTTTAGAAGACTTGCGCCAAGGTAAGATGATCGTTCTATTCGATCATGAAAATCGTGAAAATGAAGGTGACTTGGTCTTAGCCGCTGAAATGGTAACCCCAGAAGCCATAAACTTCATGGCTCAATATGCCCGTGGATTAATCTGCTTAGCTTTAGTTGAAGAAGATATCAAGCGTTTACAAATCCCAATGATGGTAGAGCAGTCTACCAACCCTTTTAATACGGCTTTTACTGTCTCTATAGAAGCGGCAAAAGGCGTTACAACCGGCATTTCCGCCGCAGACCGAGCTCATACCATACAAGTTGCTGTTAACCCACAAAGTGGCCCTCATGATATTGTCATGCCCGGCCATATTTTTCCGTTACGTGCCCGAAAAGGCGGTGTTCTAGAGCGTATGGGGCAAACTGAAGGAAGTACGGATTTAACCCGTTTAGCGGGCTTAAAATCCGCGGCTGTTATCTGCGAAATCATGAACCCCGATGGAAGCATGGCTCGATTCTCTGATTTAGAAAAATTCGCCAAACAACATCAACTCAGCTTATTATCGATACGAGATTTGATCCAATACCGTTTACAAACTGAATCTTTAGTCCAAGAAATCGCTTCTATTCGCCTACCCACCGAAGAATATGGGGATTTGACTATCAAACTGTTTGAAAGTTGTATGGACAAACATCACCATTTAGCAATCATTAAGGAAAAGTCGGATGCATCCGCTGAACCCACTTTAGTACGTATTCATTCAGAATGCTTCACTGGCGATCTATTTGGTTCTATTCGCTGTGATTGTGGTTGGCAGTTACATGAATCCTTAACCCAAATCAGTCAACAAGGAGGTGTATTGCTTTATTTACGCCAAGAAGGTCGAGGTATTGGTTTATTAAATAAACTTAAAGCTTATGCTTTACAAGACCAAGGTCTTGATACTGTCGAAGCAAATCAAAAATTAGGTTTTGGCAGTGATGATCGTAATTATTGGATAGGCGCGCAAATGCTGCAAAACCTTAAAATATTGCAAGTAAGGTTACTCACCAATAATCCACAAAAAATTGTTGATTTAGAACAATATGGAATTGAAGTTGTTCAACGCATTCCATTAATCGCAAAACCTAACGCAACAAACCTTGCCTATCTAAAAACTAAACAAACCAAACTCGGACATCTACTCAATCTATAAAAAAGGAGCATCCTATGCAAAAAATAAAAGAAATCATTGCTAAACCTTTACATTTCAATCAACCGACTGATGAATTTAATATTGCTATTGTAGTCAGTCGCTTTAATCAAAATATCACCGAAGAATTACTAAATGGGGCCTTACAAAGATTAAAAGAATTAAATTTTCCTGAACAACACATCACTATCGTCAGAGTTCCTGGAGCGGTAGAAATTGGACTTACTGCTCAACAAATAGCCATTTCAGATGAAAATTGTTTGGCTATTATTTGTTTGGGAGCTGTTATACGAGGCGAAACCGATCACTATGATTATGTTTGCCAACAAGTGAGTTATGCTTGCCAAAAAGTTGCTTTACAAGAATCTATACCTGTCATTTTTGGTGTATTAACCACTGACAGTGAAGAACAAGCGCTTGCGCGCATAGGCGGAAAAGGATGTCACAAAGGGCGAGATGCAGTCGATGCGGCAATGGAAATGATTTCGGTACTTGAACAAGTCGAAGCAGAATAAATATACTCACCACAATTGAATTTTTTGTCTGCGTTGTCGCTCAATTTGCCATCATCATGTGAGTATAAACTCATTTGTATATTTAGCAGGTATTTTATAGTTGCTGATCAATTAGAAGAAATATACTTTTCGCGCCGAATAATTTCTGTAGGAAAGGCATAACTTTTAACTAATAGCGTAAAAACCTCATCCACCATATTGGGATTACCGCACAAATAGACAATATCTTGTTTAGGATTTGGTTTTATTTCACTAAAAGCATTTAATACATAACCAGAATGCTCAAAAGTTAATGCCTCTTGCAATTTAACCCGACTGTAATAAGCATGAAACTCAAACCATTGATTTTTTTCTGCAAACTCAATAAATTCATCACGATACAGCAGATCTTCAGGCCTACGCACACCAAATAACAATATAACCTTAAAACAGGGTCGCAATTTAAATCGCTGTTCTAATTCAGCTAACATCGTCCTGTAAGGGGTAACACCCGTACCTGTTGCTACCAAAATATAACGCTCCGGCATTTCATCGCGCAGAATAAGCCGACCAAAAGGACCAGTCGCTGCTAATCTATCTCCAGGTTTTAATGTGAATAACAACTCACTTGCCGTACCTGCGGGGACATAAGAAGCTGCAAATTCAATTTTATTAGTCTCTTGATAAGTTTTATTGGCGATACTATAACTACGGCGCAGTACTTTTTCTGCCGTAGGTATATGCAAAGTAATAAATTGTCCTGGGATGAACTCAAACCCCCCCCCCTCTTCATAGCGAAAAGTGAAGTGTTTGACGTCGGGAGCAATCTGCTTACTCGTCTCGAGGATTAGATGAAATTCTTTTCGTAACATAATCTGCGTAGTCTAATCAGCTAGACTGGTTTCGTCAAAATATTTGTCCATTAAAGCTAAGCTTTTAACTGCAAGAATGGCTTCGAAAATTAAGAAACTCATCTGGTGATTCTGCTGATTTCGCTGGAAGCTTTTTAGGACTGACTCTTTCGGAGATAGCCATGTCATCTAACCAAACTCGCGATTGTTTAATTGCATAGTTACTTTTAAAAAAAGGATCGAACATTGTCTCTAGTAAAAAATGTACGATTACAGAAGGGTGTAAATCATCCCAAAATATGTTTTGCTGATTGGGGAAATTTTTCTTTATTGCTAATAATACCGAAGCATAAATATCGGTAAGTTGAATTTTTTCTTTAAATTTGTCTGCATAAGCTTGTATAGCATATTGAACTATATGAGTCGTCCAAGAAGCATGTTTATCTTCCATGCCAATCACTTGGCTTATTCCGTCCTTTAAAGGGTGTTGCTTAAGTTTTTCTTGCAGCTCGATTTTCTCTTGCTTAGACAGGGTAAAGTTTGCAACGCGAGCAATTTTAGTTTTACTAATTTCCTGCTCTATCAGTTTTCCATCTTTAACATAATAACAACAAAATTGCGAAGTAGATTCTTCCTTTTCATTGTATTCTTGGTTAATTTCTCTAAGGATGATGGCATTGCCAGATGTTATATTTTTAGAAATACATTCTTTGTCTTGATTTTTATCTAAATAATACACTGCGCAACCACTAGTAAATCCGTAAGCCTCAGGATTTTCATCTATCTTGTCAAACACGGCAGCAGCATCAAATATTTTTACGTCCGTATTTATTTCAGCTTTACCCGTTAATTTACGAATTAACTTTTCAAGATCAATTACTTTGCCTTCTCTTATCTTTCCAGATTTATTACCGAGTAATTCCTTTTCTGTTTCAGATAGCTCAATATCTATAGTTATTTCCTTATTCCCCTTCAAAATAAACTGCCCATGATCAACAAAGTAAATTTTCTTAGTACTTCCCGAACCAGTTATAATAATTCCTTTTTCTTTTATCTCCGTTAGATCCACATCCTCTTCATTATCTGACTGATAGATATCACACAAACTAAAATCAAAATATTGATAGCTTTTAGCCAAATCTCTTAGTCCCTTATTAAAGGAATCACACGCTTCTTTGGCTTGTTTTCTTGCCTTTTCTGTTTTTTTAGAAAATCTTGGAGTTTTGCTAAAATCAGGTAACGTAAAAACTAATATATTCTTTACATAATTTGCATCATTTTTTTGAGAACTCGTTAAAATGTCTATAGTTTTAGCAATTCCTTGTATAGCTCGTTCAGCTCCTTCTTTACTGCAATAACCAGCAGTCACTAGATCATTAGCTCCCGCAAAAATAATAGCTAAATCATCAGGATTAAGCTTAACATCCTTTTTTAATTTTGTTGCTTCATTTTCTATATTAGTCAACACTATGCTTAGAAGGTACCCTTTAAAAAATTTAATTATATTAAAAATTTTTTCTAAGTAATTATAAGCCATCGCGCCACCTTGCGCCCTATTTTCAAATTTGAAAAACCCATGAATAGGGGATAAATGTGGATTTTCTAAGGGATTATTAGACTCTCTAGCAAATTCCAGGACTTTTTCAAAAGCATAATCCCAACCATAACCATTAGTAAATTGTTTATGCGGAGATTTATATAAAAATAAGCTTAATAGGATACCCAGAATTTTTTTCTCATACATTCCATATTTACCTCCTGGATCACTTAGACTATCACCAAAAATATTTACTCCAGTCACTTTTATCTTTGATGGTATATGCTTCAAGGAAGCTATTTTATGCAAAGGTATTAGATTAGGATTCATTATTAATTTTATTGTTATTTTTTGAAGAAAATATTATTAGAAATAATACCTTCTAAAAATTAAGGCTATATTAAAACAAAATAAAATTTACTGTTTTTTCTATGTAGGGGACAAAAATAGAAACACGGAAAGGAGACTCACTTCTAAAAGGAATTTCAACTACTACTTTTTGAACTAAAAAAAGAGGTGAGTATGAAACAAAGCAGTGAGTTACAAGGTATGTTAAAAGAAATATTAGGCTGGAACAAGGAACGTCTTAGTTGTTTTACAAAAATGTTGTTGGCTTTATTTTCAGTACGCACAGTGAATCTACGAGAACTTGCTGTTGCTTCTGCCAGTGATGCCTTATTAGATTCAAGATATAAGCGCTTAAAACGTTTTTTTTCAAACTTCAAAGTAGACACGGGTATTATAGCTATGGATTTTCAACTTGTTTTTTCCTGAAACTAAAAAAGTTTATATGATTATCGATAGGACTAACTGGTATTGGGGTAAACAGAAAATCAATATTTTTATGTTGGGAATTGCTTATGAAGGTTTGGCAATTCCTTTATATTGGCTTTTATTACCCAAAGCAGGGAACTCCAATTTTACAGAGCAAAAAAGCTTATTAAATCGATTTTTTACGACATTTGGAACGTCACGGATCGTTGGCCTATTAGCTGACCGTGAATCTGCCAGTGGTGAGCTGTTTCGATGGCTCAATGCGAAGAAAGTGCCCTTCTATATCCGTATTACGGAAGGGTCCGTTATTGCGAGTAAAAATATAAAAATATTAACGGCTAAAAAATTCTTTAACCGTCTCAAACCAAAAAATAGTAAAGAATTTCCTATGGCTGTGTGGATATTGGGACAAAAAGTTTATTTAGCCGGCTCCCGTTCAGAACGTGGAGAACGGATGATTGTTGCGACTAACCAGCTTCCTAAAAAAGCTATTCCTATTTATCTGTGAAGGTGGGAATAGAAATGCTTTTCCAAAGCCTAAAAGGGCGCAGATTCCGTTTTGAAGAAACTCGTCTTCCTCATTATGAGCGCTTTGAAAAACTTATTTTACTATTAGTCATAGCATTTTGTTGGGCGCATAAAGTCGGTGAATGGCACGCCATTAACAAACCTATTTCTTTTAATCGCTATCGTGAAAGTCTAAGACCCCAATATTCTTTTTTTCGTTATGGCTTTGACTTCATTCGAGAAGCACTATTCAATCCCTGGCGAAAATTAACCGCTTTTCACGCTTATGTTACACAAATAACTAGCCCTCCTTCTAGCAATATTCTCCGTAATTGAGCTTGATTTCTATTTTTGCCCCCTACAGAGCTGTTTTTTCTGTGCATAGTAAGTTTACTAATCTATTCTTCTGCTTAGGTCAATTTTTCTTGAGACAGATCCATCGGTTTTGTCGTTATTTATTTTATTGGATGAATTAAAAAATAAATTTGAACGATTTAAATACAAAGATTTATCAGGTTTCACGTTTGGCGTATGTTTTAGAAGTAATTGAGAGACTTGAATTTTCGAAAGAATGACTAACGGGAGTAAATCTTTTATCGATGCTCTAATCTCTAAAGCTGAATGACCTAACTTGCCTTTTTTATTGCCAAAATGCTTATCAGGCAACATATTAATTGAAGTATCCAGAGAAGCTAGGCATCGATGCAATTGATTTAAATGATCTTCCATTTTTTTAAAGTGATCAGAATCATTCAAAGATTCGCTATATAAAGGATCAAAAATATTTTTTACTATTTCTAAGAAATTATTGTTAAATAGACTTTCTTCAGTTGTACCCGTTATTTTTTTCCGAGTAGTATTAATAAATAAGGGCTCCCATTCTATGATTTTTTTTACAAATACCTTATTTAAGAGCATTGGATAACTATTAATTTTTTGATTGTTTTTTAATGTTTTTATTATTTTCTTACCGTGTCGTAGGTAATTTAATTTGAATGCGATAAGCTCGCATAATGAGTGGTTCTCGAAGGTCAAGAATCTTTTTACTAAACTCGCATTAAACTTCATATCTGAATTTAGATTCTTGTTAATAAGGTTATTAAATTCAGTTTTATTAATTAGACTAATATTGTCAATAGCTTTTTTAACAATTAAACATTGACTAATTAACGTGCTTTTTAAACATTTATTTGAGTTTAGTTTTGTTAGATCCGATATATTTTGTATTTTATTGAATTTATGATTAGATAGAACATCATTAATAAGAGATATATCTAAATTTTTTTCGATTACTTCAAAATCATAAATTATTTTTTCGTTTCGAAAACATAAGTTTTTGTGCTGAGACAGCAATTGTCGAAGATCAAACATTTCTCTGAATAACGATGCATTTTTTTCTATACATGGTACTTCTTTTTCTAATTTGCCTAAAAGAATATTTAAATGAATAAGCGTTTGAATATAACCCTTTTTTCTTTTTAATTTACAAGTTTCTAAATCGATCAAATCGCCTATTTGATCATTAAATAATGTTAACGCTGCTGATTTGGATGGTAGTACATTACTAATCTTAGAATAATAAAGCTGCATCCTATTTCTCAAACTTCTATATTGATTGCTAAAATTAATGCAAATGCTTTTAGAGTGTTGCTCCTTATCTAAAATATGTTCTAAATGTGTTTTAGAAAAAATTATGGCATGATGGCATTCACTAATGAGCTTAAAAAATGTTTCATCAGAATTTTCTAAAAAGCATTTTTTTTTGTATATTTCCGTTATTAAACTAGCCAGTTGATTTAAAAACGCAGCGGTACTATTTTTTAAGTTCGTATCCGATAGGGACCTTTCGTATAAAAGTGCTTGCATATTTATTAATATTGACCCAAATTTTCCAAAAATTTCTTTATTAAAAGGGATATGATCGTTAATTAATAAATCAGTGAGTGTATTAATCTTATCCCAAAAAATTGAGGTCAGTGATAATGGCATAGAGTAAGAGGATAAATAGTCATCAAAATCTACAAAATTGTTAATTCGCTCTAACTCTGTCTTAATGGTTTTTAGAAGGAAATAATATTGATTGATCTTAAGATAAAGTTTAGGATTTTTTTCTTTATCAAGCGTATCTAGGCTTTTTTCTATATTTAATAATGAATCAGTTATTTCTTCTTTTTTAATTAGGCCAGTCGTATATTCTTTTAATTGGTTCATCACATTGAAATAATCTGAGTTGTTTTCCTGAACCAAGGATGAATTTAATTGACACATTTTTCTCATTAAAGTAGTTAGTTTTGTTTTTAAATAACCAAGTTGTTTTTGCTTGTATAAATCTATATCGACGAGATAAGGTGAGCATAGCGGCTCGCGAGTTTTTTGATTTGCATTGCTTAAATTCAGAGCTATTTTAGATAATATATGTTTGAATGAATCAATAGTTAGGTTTATAGATGAGTAGATAGCTTCATTTATTTCTATTTGAGGCGTATTTTTTTCTAAAATATTATTTATAAATTCTGAAATATTGGTTTTTACCAAATGATCAATTATGAATAGTCTCATTTTTTCTTGTTCATTTTGTTTTACCTTAGAATCTGTTGTTGCCAATAATGTTTCTTTAGATTCTTTCATTAGCTCTAAAGTGAGGATTGAAGATTTGTTTAAGCTTATATATAGTTTTTTTAGTAATTCATTAGTTATTATTTCCGGATTTTGTAATTTTTTTAGAGTTTCTTCTATAAGATCTGTTGTAAGTGGCCTTGCTGAAAGCTCATTTAACCAACGCGTTATGTTTTCTAATTTATCATTGCGCACTGCATGATCTTGGGATAATAAGAACTGTTTTAGCGATTGTTTTATTTGATTTATTTTAGAGAAATCTAATAAAGGATCCATTGAAAGATCCTTTAAGAAAAATTTTGAATTTTTTAGTTCTTCATTTGGCTTTTCATTAGTAACCTGAGTTTCTTCTAGCAATTTATCTTTTAGTCCTAAATTATAAATATTTACTGGAAGATTCGTTAAATAGGAGTTTATTTTTTCTAACTCTTTTAGCTTTTGCCGAATATTTGCAGATTCTAATTGTTTTATGGATTCTTTTATTGGATTCAGAAGATTATTCATACTGTCGGAGTCTGTTGTGTATAAAGCACTAATATCTGCGCTTAAATAATCAATATTTAACAGCAGCGATAAATAAGTGTCGCTATTTATTTTGCCTGTGTAACTTTCCGGATTTTTAGCATTGTTATGAAATGATGGTACTTGGTCAGATTTTTTAGGTGGCGAGTGTCGGCTTTGGCCGGATAAAGTTTTATAAATTGATGAATTTTTCGTTGGGTTCTTCGCTAATATTGAAATTTGATCAAACTTTGTGTTCCCTATATCAGATAATTGCAGACGAAGAGGAAGTAATCGATTTTTATTATTATTTAGACTGTGCCCGCAGTTTATCATCTGATTTTTAGATTTAACATTATTGTTATTATGATCTTGAACTAATGATCTTTTATAAGTTAGTGAATTTTTTGTTGGACTGTTTATGTCTGGATTTTTAGGGGCTAATGCTGTTCCTTGACCTGGTTTCCCCCACCTACTTTTAGTCCAATTTTCTATTTTGATAATTATTCGAGCTTGATCTGCAGTTATATTTTTTGTTCTGTTCCGTATATCGAGCATATTTTTAATTTTTTCAGGACTATATTGAAAGGATGCTAAAGATTTTTTTAATATTGCTTCTTTAAAATCAAGCATTTATGCCACCTATATCTATTTATTAAATAATAGACTAACAACTTAATCTTAAAATTTTATTAAAAACATTGAATCAATATAAATTGATCAAAAAAAGGCAATGCGAGAATGAGATTTATAGCTAAAAAGTTTGCGAGAGGCGTGCATTGATAGGTGAAAAAAATGGAAAACACACTACAAAGACCGTAGGTAAAATCTTTGATTGGAACAAGGTCAGATAGATTGTTTTACCAACCTGCTACTGGCTATCTTCTCGTTCGTATATGAACTTAAGTGAGATAGCAGGAGTTCACGCTATATATGTCTACAGCGATTTTTCAAACAATTTACATTAGATTACGCACTGCTCGCATGATGGATTTTTAATTTATTTTTTCCTGTCGATAAACGAGTCTATATCAACATAGATCGAAGTAATTGGTATTAGGGGAAAAGTAAAATTAATATTTTTTTTTTAGATGTTGGCTATGAAAGATTATCTGTTGCCTTATTTTGGGAAGTTTTACCTAAAGCCGGAAATTCTGATTTTTAATGAACAACGTGTCCTCATTAGCTTACTCCTCAATAACTTCCCTCAGATTAACATAGCCGGAATATTAGCTGATCGTGTAGCTAATGGTCAATTATTTCGTTGGCTGACACAAAAACCTATTTTATTTAAAAAACACGGTAATTCTTTTCATCCTCAGAATAATCTCTTCCGCTATGGCTTTGATTTTATCTCAAGGCTTGAATGTCTTAATTTCAAAACCCCTCCTTGGAAATACTCTTTGAGTTTTTGTACTATGCACAGCTGTTTTTTTTGTCTACAAAATAATTTTTAGCCTCAATCACATCCATAGTAATTTGTTGTTTAAGCGTTTCTAAGCTATCAAATTTTTTTTCATCACGTATTTTTTTCAAAAATTCTACTTCAATAAATCGACCGTAGATATTCTGATCAAAGTCAAATAGATGAACTTCTAATAAATTTTTTAACCCATTTATGGTGGGACGTTTACCACAATTGGCAACTCCTAGTAATGGTGTCGTTAAGCCATATACCTTGACAACGAATACACCTTGTAAAGGTGTTACTTTGCGATGCAACCCAATATTCGCGGTGGGGAAACCAAGTAAACGACCGCGTTGATCACCATAAATAACGCGGCCACTAAGTCTAAACGGGCGTCCTAGTAATAATGCTGCTAATTTAAAATCACCTTGCTTGACAGCATTTCTTACGCGAGAACTACCTACGCGCTCATTATCAAATAATAAGGTTGGCGTAGAAAAAACCTTAAAACCATATTCCTGGCCTAATTTTTGCAAAAAAACAAAATCTCCTTGCCGCCCTCTGCCAAAACGAAAATCATCTCCAATTATTAAGCCTTTAATTCCTAATTTATCGACTAAAATTTTTTTAACAAATTCTTCTGCGGTGCATTCTGTTAAACGTTTATTAAAACGTAAGCAAAGAACTCGATCAATCGCTAAAAATTGTAACAATTTAATTTTTTCTCCGAGTCGCATTAAACGAGCTGGAGCTTTTTCTGCATAAAAAAATTCTTGGGGATGAGGCTCAAAAAGAATCACGCAAGTGGGTAAATTAAGTTGCTTCCCGAGTTTGATTAGAGATTGAATAACACGTTGATGTCCTTGATGTAAACCATCAAAATTACCAATGGTTACGACACAAGTTTTATGCTTCGCTTTTATATTATGAGTATTGCATATTAGTTCTGTCATGAATTAGCTTTTAAATCATGGTAACGCAAACCACTTACCCATAGCATAGCAATATAAATAATAATTGCAGCAATACCCAGAATAAAAATATGTGAGAAACGTTGCTGCCAGCTCCAATTTATCCAAACCGGAGTAGCTGCTGCTGCCTTATACAAAAATAAACACAATGCGCTATTTGCTAATAATAGCCGTAACACAAACTTTAACCAACCGGATTGCCATTGAAAAACCTGACGACTTTGCAAACCCCATAATAATAATCCAGCATTCAACCAAGCAGATAACGAGCTTGCCAAAGCTAAACCGGCATGTTTTAGAGGAAAGATTAATAAAGCATTAAAAATCATATTCGCAATTAGGGCAATAATGCCTATTCTCACAGGTGTTCTTATATTTTGCTGCGCATAAAAAGCTGCTGCCAATACCTTTATCAACATAAAAGCTTGTAAACCTACAGAATATGCAATCACACTGCGTTGAGTCATAAAAACATCATGGATAGTAAATTTTCCATAATGAAAAAGCGTAACAATTAACGGTCCCGATAATATCAACATAGTTAATGAAGCAGGAATACCTATCAATAAATTACAACGCAACCCCCAATTTAAGGTACTGGCAAACAATTCAGGAGATTTCGCTGCATGTTGTCGAGAAAGATGCGGTAAAATTACTGTCATTAAAGCCACACCAAACACACCTAATGGAAAATAAGCCAGCCTATCTGAGTAATAAAGCCAAGTCACACTGCCAGCAACTAAAAAAGAAGCAAAAATTGTATTCAGCAATAAACTAATTTGACCTATAGATGAACCGAATAAAGCCGGCAACATAAGTTTTAATACTTTTTGTACGCCAGGATCGCGCCATTTAAATTTTGGTTTTTGTAATAATTTTAATCGATTCAAAAAAGGTAATTGAAAGCCTAATTGTAGAAATCCAGCTAGCAATACACCCCAAGCCTGGGCTTCAATAGGAACTTTAAAAAACCGCGTCACACCAAAGGCAGTAAAGATTAATGAGATATTTAGTAATGCAGGTGTAAAAGCAGGAACCCAAAATTGTCCATAGCAATTTAAAGTCGCACCGACTAAAGCGGTTAGAGAAATTAACATTAAATAAGGAAACGTTATTCTTAACATCTCTATTGCTAATTGGAAACGATAAGGATCTAAGCCTGGGGCAAATAAACTAACTAAACCCTTACTGCACAGAACACCTAAAATACAAATGCCTAATAAAATCAACCCTAATGTACCGGCTATATGCGACACAAATTGTTGCACTTCTTCTTGTGAACGAGTTTGTTTATATTCAGATAACGTGGGAATAAAAGCCGTAGAGAAAGATCCTTCAGCAAATAACCCGCGCATGAAATTAGGAATCTTAAACGCAATATAAAAAGCATCGACAGCTGCAGTCGCACCAAAAATCCTGGCTGCCACCATATCGCGAACAAATCCTAAAATCCGCGAAACCAAGGTCATGGACGCAACGACTGAAGTTGACTTAAAAAGTGCCTTACTCATCGGTTTTCTAACCACATTTCAACAATTAATTGAGCTGCAATACTATCGATAGATTTTTTTTTTAAAGCCTTATATCCTCCAACAGCAAAAAGGCGTGACCGGGCTTCGACGGTAGTCAATCTTTCATCAACCGGAAAAACTGGTAGCTGAAAACGATTTTTTAATTCTATTAAAAAATCTCTCGCTAAATGCGTTATCGGTTGCTCTGAGCCATCCATATTTAGTGGAATACCAACTACTAATATCTCTGGTGACCAAGTCTGTAATAATTGCTCAATTTCTTTCCATGGAAGCTCACCTTTTTTCACGCTTAAACTAGTCAAAGGTTGCGCTAAGGAAGGTGATGTTTGTCCTACTGCCACACCAATATACTTAGAACCAAAATCAAATCCTATTACAGTTTTAAATTCAGGCATGGCCACCCATATAAGCTAGTTTAGTGACATCAACCCCTAAATAATTCATAGCCTTTAACCATCGTTGTTCGAAAGGAATATCAAACAATATATTAGGACTGGCGGGCAAAGTTAACCAACAATTATTAATAATTTCTTGTTCCATTTGACCGGCTATCCAATTTGCATAACCCAATGAGAAAATAAACTTATCAGGTCCTTGTTGTTTAGCAATCGCTAGTAAAATATCTTTAGAAGTCGTTACGGAAATTTCACTGCTCATTTTTAGGCTTGACTGCCATTCCCCCATAGGTGCATGTATTACAAAACCACGTTCAGGATGAACAGGCCCTCCACATAGGATTGGAAAATCTGCCCCTGCAGTACTTTTAGTTGCTTCTATCTCGCTATTGGTGATGTCTTGTAATATTTCTGAAAGATTAACCCGCAAAGATTGTAAGGGTTGGTTAATTATAATGCCTACTGCTCCTTTTTCAGTATGCTCGCATATATATACAACGGAACGATTGAAATAAGCATCCGTTAAAATGGGCATAGCCACTAAAAAGTAATTTGTAAAATAATTTGTCATCTCTATCATTAAACCCTTCCCGGCTAAAATCTGCTCGTTAATCATAGCATCTGCTTTAATATCCAACCTAGTCTTTAACTTAGAACGATAATTCCTTATGTCTTCAAGATTAGGCTGAAAAACATTTGCTCAACATGATACGATACTAATCGTTATCTCGTTAAGCAAAAAAAAAGCCATAAAAAAGAGGAAGCTATGAACATTAATTTTCGCGTAGGCTATGGTTACGATGTACATGCTTTTGAAATAGGAGACCACATAATCTTAGGGGGTGTCAAAATTCCATATCGAATGAGTCTTAAAGCGCATTCTGATGGTGATGTCGTCATTCACGCTCTAGTTGATGCGCTCTTAGGAGCGTGTGCTTTGGGTGATATAGGCCTACATTTTCCTGACACTGACGAGCGTTGGAAAAATAAGGATAGTCGGCATTTCCTACAAGCAACCGTTCAAATGTTGGATGAAAAAAATTACTCCATCAATAATGCAGATATTACTGTCATCGCAGAAGCACCCAAGCTTAAAGCCTATTTTGCAGCAATGCGTTTTAATTTAGCGCAAGATATGAAAATTGATCTGAACCAGATCAATGTAAAAGCAACTACCACAGAAAAATTAGGTTTTATTGGGCGCCAAGAGGGAGTTGCAGCAACTGCGATCGTTCTTCTTCAAACTAAATAATTTTTATTTTTACTGGTACCGAGAGTGGGACTCGAACCCACACGATGTCACCATCACCGGATTTTGAGTCCGGCGCGTCTACCAATTCCGCCATCCCGGCAATACCCGCCTAAGTATAACAAAGTATTTTTTAGGATCAATCTTAATCATTAGTCTGAAAAATTATGATCTTGCAATCAAAATCTCAATCACTTATTGTTTTCTATCAAATTTTTAGTATATGGCGTTAGGGCGTTGCATAATAACGTTAACTTGATCTTTTAAAAAAAGCTATCAACAATAAGGTCATGAGGAACATGATCTATGAGGTAAATAATGTACAATAATGAAGCGATAATGCCACAAGATGTGTCACACTCATTAACTACTAAAAAACAACTACTCCTCGCTTCTGTTATTTGTATACTTGCTGCCATGTTCTATATGTATGAGTATACTTTGCAAGTATCTCCTGCAGTTATGACTAACGAATTGATGCATGATTTAGGTCTTAATGCAGCAAGCTTAGGTACTGTGGCTGCTTTTTACTACTATTCTTACACGCCCATGCAATTACCCGCCGGTCTACTCTTTGATCGCTTTGGTCCACGGCGTTTAATAACCTTAGCTATTTTAATATGCGCTCTAGGGGCATTTCTGTTTGGTATAACACCAAATGCAGTTATGGCTTCGTTTGGTAGGTTATTAATGGGCATAGGATCTTCTTTTTCGTTTATTGGTGCTTTACTCCTTGTTTCACGTTGGTTCCCTCCTCAATATTTTGCTTTACTTACCGGGCTCGTTCAGTTGATGAGCTCAGTTGGAGCAATCGCTGGGCAAGTTCCTTTAGTATCGGCTATTAATCACTGGGGTTGGCGATCAACTCTTGTCTCTTTAGCTATCGTTGGTTGTTTATTGGCGCTGCTAGTATGGATGGTGGTAAGAGATAGCCCAGAATCTGTTTCAAAAGGGCATAAATTTCAATCCCCACCTAAAAAAAGTGAATTGAAACGGCTACAACAAGTATGTAGCAATAAACAAACTTGGCTAATTGCCTTGTATTCATTTTCTATATGGGCTCCTGTTACTGCATTTGCTGCTTTGTGGGGCATACCTTTTCTTGTAGCCAGTTATAGTCTTACTACAGCAGCTGCTTCAGAAGCGAGCGCAATGATTTGGCTAGGTATCGGCTTAGGTAGTCCCTTAGCGGGTTGGTTCTCAGACAAAATCAATTCGCGATCCAAACCACTCAGTTTTTCTGCTCTATTGGGGATAATTAGTCTCACTATTATTATATATTCCCCTCCTTTACCGTTACCTTGGTTATACTTTATTTTATTTATCTTTGGTTTAGCTGCATCAGGACAATCATTAGCCTTTGGAGTTGTCAAAGACAACAATACTTCTTGTGTAGTCGGCACAGCTATTGGGTTTAATAATATGGCTGTTGTCGCGGGAGGAGCTTTGTTTCAACCCTTAATAGGAGTTTTGCTTTATGTCAATTGGAGGGGCATTATGCATAATGGCACCCCTTTTTATGGTATAGTAGATTATCAGAAAGCGCTTTTTGTATTACCTTTATGTTATATCATTGCATTTTTTGTAAGTCATTTTTTGCTTCGAGAAACTTATTGCAGACCACAATATTCCAATGAAACAGCTAGTGCAATTTAAGTTTTTTATTAGCATTGCTACTGTAATCAAATCTTATGTCTGAAAATAAAAATAACGATTTACCCTCACTTTCTTTACCAAAACAAAAACCTACTTTACTTGCTGCCATTATCTGTATTCTTGCCTCCTGTTTTTATATGTACGAATTTATATTGCAAGTTTCACCTGCAGTAATGACCAATCAATTAATTAATGACTTAGGGCTCAATGCTATTACCTTAGGAACAATGGCGGCTTTTTATTATTATTCTTATACCCCGATGCAACTGCCAGCAGGATTTTTATTTGATCGGTTTGGTCCTCGACGCTTATTAACTATTGCAGTTCTAACCTGTGCTGCAGGTGCTTTTTTATTTGGGTCAACCAACAATATAACCACCGCTTCCATGGGCCGATTTATGATGGGAATGGGTTCCGCTTTTGCGTTCATAGGCACTTTAGTCCTTATATCGCGCTGGTTTCCTTCGCGTTATTTTGCTTTTTTAACAGGTTTAGTCGAATTAATGAGCTGTATAGGGGCAATTGTTGGCGAAACCCCATTAACTATTGCCGTAGGCCATTGGGGGTGGCGACTAACTATCATTTTTATAGGTGTAATAGGTGTTATTTTAGCCTTATTAATTTGGCTGATAGTTAGAGACAGTCCAGAAGTTGTTTTGAAAGGTCACAAATTTCAGTCCACTTCAAAAAAAAGCTTACTAAAAAGTTTTCATCAGGTAGCATCTAATAGTCAAACTTGGGCCATAGCGTTATATTCTTTTATGGTATGGGCACCTATTACTGCTTTTGCTGCATTATGGGGCGTACCTTTTCTAGTTGTAGCATACGGTATTAGCACTAAAGCAGCTTCTACCGCTTGCACTATGATTTGGTTGGCTATCGGAATAGGCTGCCCATTATTAGGCTGGTGGTCAGATAGAGTAAACTTACGTGGGATGCCTTTAAAGTTTGCAGCGAGCTTAGGTCTAGTTGGTTTAATACCAGTTATTTATATTCCACACCTTCCCTTATTTTGGCTTTATATTTGTTTATTCTTATTTGGTCTTGCAGCTTCGGGACAATCACTCGCATTCGGAGTTGTTAAAGATAATAATCACTCTAGTGTAGCAGGAACAGCAATGGGGATTAATAACATGGCCACGGTTGCAGGAGGAGCTTTATTTCAACCAGTGATTGGTATACTTTTACATTTAAACTGGAATGGAACCTATTATAATGGTAGTCCTTTTTATAGCGTCGAAAATTACCGAAAAGCCTTAATCATATTGCCTTTCTGTTACCTGATAGCCTTATTAGTTGGAAAGTTCCTAATACGAGAAACCCATTGCCAACAACAACCCGATGTCTAAGAGTAAAAGTAGTCCGCGCTGGTTAAAACAGCATTTTAACGACCCCTATGTAAAACGGGCACAAAAAGAAGGGTTGCGCTCGCGCTCGGCTTATAAATTGTTAGAGATTCAAGAGAAAACTAAGCTAATTAAGCCAGGTATGACTATCGTTGACCTTGGAGCGGCGCCTGGAGGATGGTCTCAAATTGTCTCTGGAATAGTTGGAATCACAGGAAAAGTTTATGCCTTGGATATTTTGCCAATGGATGCTTTGAGCCATGTGGAATTCCTCCAAGGGGATTTTCGAGAAGAATCTGTTATGCAACATTTCTTACAACGTGTACAATTAAAGCCTATAGACCTTGTAATTTCTGATATGGCCCCCAATTTTAGTGGAATGCGTAGTGTTGACCAACCCAGATCCATTTATTTAGCGGAATTAGCCTTAGATTTTGCTCAGAAAGTACTAAAACCAAAAGGCTGCTTTGTAGTAAAAACTTTTCAAGGAGAAGGATTTGAAGTTTTTTTAAAAAACTTAAGAAGCTTATTTACAAAAGTTACTATTCGAAAACCTTCCGCTTCCAGAGGAAGCTCTGCTGAGGTTTATTTGGTTGCTATGGGGTATCATAAGGGAAAATAAACATTGGATTTATACTCACCCTAATGGGATTTTTAACCAATGCCACGAGGAGCGATTGCAAGGCCAGCGGTTACACAGAAAATTCTAGTACGATAGTACGAAGAATATATTTAGTTATTCCTCTTTTGGTAACGCACTGAAAAAGAGCTTAAAATAATCGAAACACAAAATTTAGTATATAATGCCCTCTTTGTGAGAAATGCGAGGTAGTCTAGCTTGAACGACATGCTGAAAAATCTATTTTTATGGCTCATTATTGCTGTCATACTTATCTCGGTATTTAACAATCTCGAACCTCGCAATAACGGTGGCGAACGCTTAACGTATTCTGAGTTTTTGAAAGACGTTCAACAAGGGAATGTGCAGTCTGTAACGATACAAAGCAACCAAGTTATAAAAGGCCAGTTACAGGGTGAAAAATCTTTCACGAGCTATATGCCTATTCCGGATCAATATTTACTTCCTGAGTTATTGAAAAATAAGGTTAATGTAAAAGGAGAACCACCGCAGCAGGAAAGCTTCTTGATGCGTATTTTTATTAATTGGTTCCCTATGCTATTGCTCATCGGGGTATGGATATTTTTTATGCGCCAAATGGGGGGTGCGGGTGGAAAGGGCGCGTTATCTTTTGGTCGCAGCCGAGCTCGTTTATTAGGTGAAGACCAAGTTAAAGTTACTTTTGCCGATGTGGCTGGCGCTGAAGAAGCGAAAGAAGAAGTCAGTGAATTAGTTGAATTTTTAAAAGACCCCGCTAAATTTCAAAAGTTAGGGGGGAAAATCCCACGCGGCGTTTTATTAATGGGTCCTCCTGGGACTGGTAAAACACTTTTAGCTCGAGCTGTTGCTGGCGAAGCAAAAGTCCCTTTTTTCACGATTTCTGGTTCTGATTTTGTTGAAATGTTTGTAGGTGTAGGTGCATCTCGCGTAAGAGATATGTTTGAGCAAGCCAAAAAACAAGCTCCCTGTATTATTTTTATTGACGAAATCGACGCTGTCGGTCGTCATCGTGGTGCCGGTCTAGGTGGCGGACATGACGAACGCGAACAGACATTGAATCAATTATTGGTTGAAATGGACGGCTTTGAAGGTAATGAAGGTGTTATTGTTATGGCTGCCACTAATCGTCCCGACGTTTTAGATCCAGCCTTATTACGACCTGGCCGATTTGATCGACAAGTTATTGTTGGCCTACCTGATATACGTGGCCGTGAACAAATTCTAAAAGTCCATCTTAGAAAAGTTCCTTACGGAAAAGATGTGAAACCAGTGATTATAGCCAGAGGCACGCCTGGATTCTCGGGAGCAGATCTAGCTAATTTAGTCAATGAAGCTGCTTTATTTGCCGCACGTGAAAATAAATCTACTGTGGATATGGTTGACCTAGAAAAAGCCAAAGATAAAGTCATGATGGGCAGTGAAAGACGTTCCATGGTGATGAATGAGAAAGAAAAAAAACTAACTGCTTACCATGAAGCAGGGCATGCTATTGTAGGACGCTTAGTCCCAGACCATGATCCTGTGTATAAAGTTACTATTATTCCACGTGGTAAAGCGTTAGGCGTTACTATGTTCTTGCCAGAAGAAGATCGTTATAGCTATACCAAACAACGCTTAGAAAGCCAGATTGCCAGTTTATTTGGGGGGCGCATTGCTGAGTATCTCATTTTTGGGCCAGAACAAATCACCACTGGAGCATCAAACGATATACAACGTGCGACTGAAATTGCCCGGAACATGATAACTAAATGGGGCTTATCCGAACGCCTTGGTCCTCTCACTTATAATCAAGAAAATGAAGAAGTATTTTTAGGACACCAAATTACTAAAAACAATAAATTCTCAGATGATACTGCACAATTAATTGATGAAGAAAGCCGTAGTATTATTGATCGTAATTACAAGCTTGCAGAAACGTTATTACAAGATAACATTGAAAAATTACATCTCATGGCAGAAGCCTTGATAAAATATGAAACTATTGATTCAAGTCAAATAAATGACATCATGGAGGGTAAGCCTCCTAGGGAACCCAAAGGTTGGAGCAATGGGAGTAAAAAAGATACACCCTCTTCTTCTGAGGAAAAATCTCCTTCTCAAAAAGACTCGACAATAACTGACGATCCGGCAGTAGATAGTCTGTAATTGATCGAATTATTCTTGGATTCATCATGATTAAAACCCGCAAATATTTTGGGACAGATGGTATTCGCGGAAAGGTAGGTGAAAATCCTATTACACCAGAATTTGTACTAAAACTAGGTTGGGCTGTAGGAAAGGTTTTAGCTAATGGTCGAAATAAAGTTTTGATTGGCAAGGATACACGTATATCTGGTTACATGCTTGAATCAGCTCTAGAAGCTGGTTTATCTGCAGCAGGAGTCGATGTACATCTTCTAGGCCCTATCCCAACTCCTGCTATTGCTTTTTTGACTACTGATTTAGATGCACAAGCAGGTATAGTAATCAGCGCTTCTCACAATCCTTATTATGATAATGGAATTAAATTCTTTTCTCATGATGGAAGTAAATTAGCTGATAACATTGAGCTACAAATCGAAAATCACCTTAATCAAACTATCCATACAGTTGATTCTGCCAAATTAGGCAAAGCAATTCGAGTAGAAGATGCTAAAGCACGCTATGTTAATTTTTGCAAATCAACAGTTCCAAAATCATTTCAATTAAACGGTTTAAAAATCATTCTCGATTGTGCTAATGGAGCCACTTATCATATTGCACCGGCATTATTTTCTGAATTAGGTGCGGATTTAACATTACTAGGTACAAAACCAAATGGTTTAAACATTAATAAAGACTGTGGCTCTACCCATTTAGATTTTTTACAAAAAAAGGTTTTATCCGAGAAAGCAGACTTGGGTATTGCATTTGACGGGGATGGTGATCGAGTATTAATGGTAGATAATTTGGGTGAAATTGTTGATGGGGATGAGTTACTATTTCTATTAACCCAACATGGTGTTAAAAAAGGTCACATTAAAGGTGGTATTGTAGGTACCGCTATGAGTAATCTCGGTTTAGAATTAGCTATAAAAGAATTAGGCCTCGATTTTATTCGTACCTCAGTAGGCGATAGATATGTTAATGAAGCATTACAAAGCAAAAATTGGCAATTAGGTGGAGAATCGTCTGGGCATATTATTTCTCGTCGCTTAACTAAAACTGGAGATGGAATCATTATCGCACTGCAAGTGTTAGAGGCTATTCAATCATCGGGTCTATCATTGCATACTGCCAAAAAAGCAATGAAAAAATTTCCTCAAATATTAATTAACATCCCAGCAGAAAATCCTTTAGCGATGATGAACGACGCAAATATAAAAAAAGCGGTGAAAGAAGCAGAATTTTTATTAAAAGATCGCGGCCGTATATTATTACGACCTTCAGGAACAGAATCTGTAATTCGTGTCATGGTCGAAGGAAGCGAATTGTCCGAAGTACAAACTATTGCGAATAAATTAGCTGAAATTGTTAAAGTTTCTACAAATAATCTCTGAGGATTAACTTTTTTATTCAACAGTCACCGATTTTGCTAAATTGCGTGGCTGATCGACATCAGTGCCTTTTAAAATCGCTACATGATAAGCTAAAAGTTGCAATGGAATTGCAAAAATTAGCGGACTAATCATGTCGCTCGCCTTAGGTAATAAAATACTCTTACTATCAGTCTCATTTATATCCAACTCTTCTTGTACAAACAAAATAAGTTGGCCATTACGCGCGCGTACTTCCTGAATATTTGACTTAAGTTTTTCTAGCAAGGCATTGGATGGCACTAAAACAACGACTGGCATATTACTATCGACCAAAGCAAGTGGTCCATGCTTTAACTCTCCGGCCGGATAAGCTTCAGCTTGAATATAAGAAATCTCCTTCAGTTTGAGAGCCCCTTCTAATGCTACAGGGAAATGAATTCCTCGAGCAATAAATAAGGCATGTTCTTTATCCACAAATATTTTAGCTAATTTCTTAATAGCTGGATCTAATTTTAATGTTTGTTCTAAAAGTTTAGGTAAGCTTCTTAATTCCGATAGA
Organism: Rickettsiella endosymbiont of Xylota segnis; assembly: GCF_964019545.1. Classification (NCBI taxonomy): domain Bacteria; kingdom Pseudomonadati; phylum Pseudomonadota; class Gammaproteobacteria; order Legionellales; family Coxiellaceae; genus Rickettsiella; species Rickettsiella endosymbiont of Xylota segnis. The sequence continues at coordinate 1,517,519 of NZ_OZ026451.1, forward strand.
CAGTTTTCTTCCTGATCCCTGTCCCAGCCATGAGACAAGCCTAAAAAAGAGGTTAATAATAATAAAATGGTTAATTGAGTCGTAAACGCTTTAGTCGATGCCACACCAATTTCAGGACCCGCTCGGGTTAGCAATACAAAATCAGACTCGCGAACCATAGTACAACCAGGAACATTGCAAATCGTTAATGTGGCTGCATAATCTTCAGTTTTTGCTTGTCTTAATGCTTCTAATGTATCTGCGGTTTCTCCCGATTGAGATAAAGCAATAAACAATGTATCTGGCTGAATAATATGTGGGCGATATCGAAATTCACTGGCAATATCTACCTGGCAAGAAATGCCCACCCACCGCTCTAACCAGTGAGCTGCAATCAAACCTGCATGATAGCTCGTACCACAAGCGACTATTTGCACATATTTAATATTGGCAAAACGTGATATGGAATTAGAGCCAAAAACTTCATTCCAGACCTCTGGCTGATTCACAATACGACCTTCAAGAGCCGCATTAACCGCATTCGGCTGTTCAAAGATCTCCTTTTCCATAAAATGGCGGTATTTTCCTTTACTCACCACATCTTTAGGCAAATCGATTGAATGCTTAGGACGATGAACTTTCTTACCATGACTGTCATAGAGACTAACTTTTTCAGATGTGATTTCAGCAATATCACCTTCATGTAAATAAATAAATTGTTGCGTTACCGGAAGTAAAGCTAAATGATCTGAAGCAATAAAATTTTCGCTATGACCTAGCCCTACCATTAAAGGACTACCTTTACGCACGGCTATTAAAGATTGAGGTTCGTTCTGATAGAGAAAAACGACGGCAAAAGCACCTTCTAAACGAGCTACTGTCTTCTGAACCGCGATTAAAAAATTATTGTTTTTTTTAAGCTCTTGATTCAGTAAATGGGCCATGATTTCGGTATCGGTCTCAGATTCAAAGGAATAGCCCGCCTTTATCAGTTCTTGCCTTAAAGGTAAATAATTTTCAATAATGCCATTATGAACTAATGCGATATGGGAACCTGAAATATGGGGATGAGCATTAGATTCACTTGGTTTTCCATGAGTCGCCCAGCGCGTGTGCGCAATACCAATATTACCTGATAAAAATTCGGGTATTATTGCTTTCTCTAAAGCTTCAACTTTACCCACAGTCCGCCGACGTATTAAGTGTTGCTTAGAATCCAATATGGCGATTCCAGCCGAATCATAACCACGATATTCTAGCCTTTTCAAACCTTCAATAAGAATAGGAACAATATTACGTTGCGCTATTCCCGCTACAATTCCACACATATTTATACCTTCACAACTTCTTAAACCTTCGCTTGTTAATCAACAAGGAAATTTATATCGTATTGATTCAATCATTATAAAAAGGTTTATTATGGATTAACTAAATATTTCTACTAATTCTTATCTTAAAATAGCTTAGATGTTTTAATAGATTAACAAGAATTTTAAATAATGGATATCAGCAAATTACTAAAACAAATAAATAAAGGAATCACTCACTGTTTATTTCCTTATCATTGCATTTTATGCCATGATAAAGCCAATAGAGACTTTGATTTATGTATTGAGTGTGAAGAACTTTTACCTTGGTTAAAAAATATCTGTATTTATTGCGCTGCACCTTTAATTTTGTCAACACAATCAGTTTGCGGTATTTGTTTAAAAAAGCCATCTCCTTTTCATAAATTATGTGTTTTTTTTTCTTATTCAGAAACAATAAAAAAATTGATTACTGGTCTTAAGTTTCAGCAACGATTAATTTATGCACATATTTTGGGAACTTTAGTAGCTGAAAAAATCTGCTCACAATACCAGAGCCAGGAACTGCCAGATTTAATTATTCCAGTGCCTTTGCATAAAAAAAGGCTGTATGAGCGTGGCTTTAATCAAGCGATAGAGTTAGCTCGTCCCATTTCGAAAAAATTAAACATACATATTGATTATAAACGATGTAAGAGAGTAATAAACACCGCGGCTCAAAGTATACTGCCTGCAAACCAACGCTCAAGTAATATGAAAAATGCGTTTGTCGCACACCAGAGTCTTGCTAACCAGCATGTAGCGCTACTCGATGACGTAATGACCACTGGTCATACGCTCATCGAGATGAGTCACGCTTTATACGATGTGGGTGTCAAAAGAATAGATGTATGGTGTTGTGCCCGCACTTACTTAAACGGGAATTAAGCCCTACTTCTATTATACTAAAGTATTAAATCTCTTAATACTGCTCTTCACGTTGCTCACGACCACGATGATAACCACCACCATTGCCGCCGCCAGAACCGCCCATGCCACCGCGTCCGCCACCGCCACCGGTACGTCGTCCGCCGCCGCTAGCACCGCCACCGGTACGTCGTCCGCCGCCAGTACCACCTGAGCTAGAATCCGGTGGATTAGCTTCGGAAACAGTAATGGTACGTCTTTCGTGGATACTGCCATGTAAAGCTTCTATAGCTTCTTTCGCTTCTTCAGGTGTAGACATTTCAACAAAACCAAAGCCCTTACTACGGCCACTATGGAAGTCTCGGATAACTTTAACAAAATTTACTGTCCCAAAAGGGGTAAAAAGCTCTCTTAGTCCATCGTCATCGACGCTATAGCTTAAACCACCCACATACAATCTTTTATTCACGCAAAACCTCCAAAAGGCTAAAAAAGGCCACTTCCAAGATATTAATCGTTTCCACGCTTATTAATCTGGCTATGGCAGAGATAAACTAAACGCAATCATAGTAACACAGGACAATCCTCTAGGGTATATAGGAGGGTAAACTTGGTGTTAAAAACACTATTCTAAAAAACTACGTAACATCCAGGCATTTTTCTCGTGAACTTCCATCCGGTCAGAAAGTAAGTCCACTGATACTTGATCATCAGCTTCTTCAGTCTCTGGCAATAATTCACGGGCTAAACGAACCATGACTTCCTGATCATGCACTAGCTGACTAATCATGTCTTTGGCTTTAATTGTGCGCGTTCCAACAACTTCTTTAATTTTGCTTAATTTTGCAAAATCAGCATAACTAGCTGGCACAGGAAATCCCAAAGCTCGCACACGTTCAGCGATAGTATCGCCTGCATTCCAGAGATCAATATATTGCGCTTCAAATACACTATGCAGAGGTTGAAACATAGGCCCTACAACATTCCAATGAAAATTATGCGTCTTCAAATACAACACATAATTATTTGCTAATAATTTAATCAATCCTTCAGCCACTTTTTTCCGTTTAGCTTCAGTCAATCCGCCATTCAATACTTCTTTCATGAAACCTCCAAAATTAAAGTTTATATTTTAGATTGTTATTTCCAAATCAAGTATATCCATATGATTTTATGAGATGTCTAGAAAAAAGCTTATAGAACCTATTCCGCCTCGTCAACATTATCTTCTTCATCCTCATCCGTTATTAAATTATCGTTCTCACGAATTAAATAATTCCTACGTTGTAAATAAGCATTACGTTGGAATATATAGGGATCAAAAGAAGCTTGCTTAATCGCTTGATCGAAATCCAACAATTGCGCCCTAGCATTAATGAAACTCCCCCATGTTAAACCATTTCGCCAAGCTACATCATTAATATAAGGATAAACGGAAAAAACTCCATAGTTTATAGGCCAAGAAACAGCATCTCGCACGGTACGTGGACCTAAAATAGGAACTATTAGATAAGCTGAAGAGGTATAACCCCATTTGGCTAAGGTTAAACCAAAGTCCTGATGATGCACAGGTAAATCAATTCTGCTGGCAACATCAATAAAACCCGCAACCCCTACAGTACTATTTATCAATAAACGCCATGTATCCGAAGTCGCATCATAAAATTCCCCTTGTAGTAAATCATTAATAATTGTAGGGACTTGCTCTAAGTTACTAAAAAAGTTATTAATACCTTTAGTAATTGGCCAAGGCAAAATGGTTTTATACACAGTAGCAACGGGTTTAAAAAAAATTTTATCTAAAGTCTGATTCAGTTTAAAGGCATGTCGATTATAATTTTCAAAAGGATCATTATTTAAATCACTATCTGAATCAACAGCCAAAACAGGTGATGCCGTTAATAACAATAGGCAAAATCCTAATAATCTGTTATGCATTCATTTGCCTCATTTTAATTTATAATTCTAATTAGAACTATCACTTAAATATTTCTCAGCGTCCAGTGCTGCCATGCAACCAGTCCCTGCGGAAGTAATGGCTTGACGGTAAACAGAATCAATAACATCACCGGAGGCAAAGACGCCCTTTACACTAGTCGCTGTCGCAAAGCCCTTACTTCCTCCTTGCACTAAAATATAGTTATTTTCCATATCTAATTGATTTTTGAATATCTCTGTATTAGGTGTATGACCTATAGCTATAAAAACCCCATGCACTTCTAATTGATTGGTTGTATTTGTTTTAGTGTTTTTAAGTTTTAGTCCATTGACCCCTTTCTCATCTCCTAAAATACTTTCCACTTCAGTTTCTAATATTAAAGAAATCTTTCCTGTTTTCACTTTTGCCATTAATTTATCCACCAAAATTTTTTCTGGACGAAAAAGTGCACTTCCTCTGTAAATGAGAAAAATATGGCCGGCAATATTAGCCAAATATAAAGCTTCTTCAACAGCAGTATTACCACCACCGACAACTGCAACTTTTTGATCCTTATAAAAAAGTCCATCACAAGTAGCACAAGCTGAAACACCTTTTCCCATAAACTCTTTTTCTGAAGGCAGACCCAAATACTTCGCTGATGCACCAGTTGCAACGATTAAAGCATCACATTCATAAATGGTGTCGTCTCCCTTTAAAGTGAAAGGTCTTCGGGATAAATCAATTTTATTTATATGGTCAAAAATAACTTTGCTATTAAATCGCTCAACATGTCTATTCATACGTTCCATTAAAACTGGTCCTTGTAAACCCTCTACATCACCTGGCCAATTATCAACGTCTGTAGTGGTCATCAATTGACCGCCTTTTTGCAAGCCCGTAATAATCACTGGATCAAGGTTAGCTCTCGCTGCATAAAGCGCTGCTGTATATCCTGCAGGACCAGAACCTAAAATAATTAGTCGATGATTTTGAACTTGATTCATAAAAACCACTTAAAGGTAAAAACCCAGATAATAAAAAAATTGTTATAATTAAAATTGCTAACAAAGTATAACAAAGAACGCTATAAATAGTACCTATACCCATAAGTAATCCAAAAAGACCCTATGCTTATGCTACGCCTTAAATAAGGAGCACCCTTGAAAAAAACTAGCACTGAAGAATTTTTACAGTTGAGTCTCAAACAGCGCCTTTTAGAGGGCCTACTCATCGTGAGTGGAGCCTTAGCTCTTTTTTTGTTTTTAGCCTTGTGGACTCACCATCCAGCACTACATACCAAAGTCTCAATGAACATAGCAGGCCGCTGGGGAGATCAACTTGCCCATTACTTTTTTTATAGTTTTGGTTCTTTAGCCTATTTGTTCCCGGCATTACTAGTGTATGGAGGATGGCAATGTTTTAAAGGTCGTTTTTCTAGCTTATCTTTTAGTTATCCTTTTTTGGCTTTGCGTATATTAGGTTTCCTCACTATTTTTATTGCAGCTTGTGGACTCGCTGCTTTACACAGTACGCATACAAAACATGGCTATACTCCAGGAGGACAATTAGGAAATATTGTTACAAAAAGTTTTATTGTTCAATTTAACGTAGTAGGCAGTACATTATTTCTATTGGCGCTTTTATTAGCCAGCACAACGCTTGCAACTGGTTTTTCTTGGTTAAATATTATCGATAAAATAAGCAGCTATATCGCGGTAATGCCAGGAAAAATTGCCGAAAAAATAAAAAAACTCATCATGTATGCTATAAAAAAAAGAGCATCTGAAAAAATTAAGCCCCCGCATACAAGCACTTTGAATAAGATTGACACAATAAATATGTCTCACAGTAAATCTTCACCTCAATTTAATTCTATAATAAAGTCACCCCTATCTAACACAGAAATAACTAATCATAATCCTCTATCTATAAAGCCTTATTCGCCCCCTACCACTATAGTTTCAAATAAAAAAAATATTACTGAATCTCTTCCTTCATTAACTCTATTAGATCCAGCTGAAAAATTAAGTAAAGAAGGATACACACGCGATGAACTAGAGCAACTATCACGTGATGTTGAGCTACGATTAAAAGACTTTGGGATTCAAGTACAAGTTGTAGCCGTACATCCAGGACCTGTAATTACACGTTTCGAAATGCAACCGGCTGCAGGAATTAAAGTAAGCCGTATAACAGGACTCGCCAAAGATTTAGCTCGGTCATTATCAGTCGTTAGTGTACGAATTGTGGAAGTTATTCCTGGGAAGTCTGTTATTGGACTCGAAGTTCCGAACAAACATCGCGAAATTGTTCGGCTCAGTGAAATATTAAGCTCAACCGCGTATCAACATGCGAGATCGCCGCTTTCTCTTGCCTTAGGTAAAGATATAGCCGGCCATCCAGTCATCGTTGATCTAGGAAAAATGCCGCATCTACTTGTTGCAGGGACTACAGGTTCGGGAAAGTCAGTCGGTCTCAATGCCATGCTTCTTAGTATTTTATATAAAGCAACGCCTCAGCAAGTTAGATTGATTATGATAGACCCAAAAATGTTGGAATTAGCTATCTATGAAGGTATTCCTCATCTTTTAGCACCCGTTGTCACCGATATGAAAGAAGCAGCGAATGCATTACGTTGGTGCGTCGCGGAAATGGAGCGTCGTTATAAATTAATGGCACATTTGGGAGTAAGAAATTTAGCAGGACATAACCAAAAAATTCAAGAAGCCAATGATAAAGGGCAGCCACTTAATGATCCTTTTTGGAAAGCTGAGCAAGGTGGTAAAGCAGAAACTTTAGAACATCTCCCCTATATTATTGTATTAATCGATGAATTTGCTGACATGATGATGGTAGTTGGCAAAAAAGTTGAAGAATTAATTGCAAGAATTGCCCAAAAAGCTAGAGCAGCAGGTATACATCTGATTCTAGCTACGCAAAGACCTTCTGTTGATGTTATTACCGGCTTAATCAAAGCAAATATTCCCACACGCATCTCTTTTCAGGTCTCATCAAAAATTGATTCTCGTACTATTCTTGATCAACAAGGTGCTGATCAACTATTAGGACATGGGGATATGTTGTATTTAGCTCCTGGAACGGGTGTTCCTATTCGAGTCCATGGAGCATTCGTCGCTGACCAGGAAGTTCACCATGTAGTCAACGCCTTAAAAAAATCAGCTGTGCCAGAATATATGCTTGATCTCACTCAAGCTAATCTTAATGAAGGCGGAGATTTAGATTTTTTAGACAATAACTCCAGTGAAAAAGATGTGTTGTATGATCAAGCTGTACAAATTGTAATAGATACACGCCGTGCTTCTATTTCGAGCATTCAGCGACGACTTAAAATTGGCTATAACCGCGCGG